>NZ_JBEZDN010000030.1:0-66081 GCF_040648315.1 Pseudonocardia sp. NPDC049154 | reverse complement strand
GACGGCTACGTGTTCGTGATGGGCCGCACCGACGACGTCATCAACGTCGCCGGGCACCGGCTGTCCACCGGCGGGATGGAGGAGGTCCTCGCCTCGCACCCGGACGTCGCCGAGTGCGCGGTCATCGGCGTGGCCGACCAGATGAAGGGCCAGATCCCGCGCGGGTTCGTGGTCCTCAAGGCCGGCGTGGACGCCTCCGCCGAGGGGTACGAGGACACGCTGCGCGCCGAGCTGGTCCAGATGGTGCGCGACCAAGTCGGCGCCGTGGCCAGCCTCAAGGAGGTCGCGGTCGTCCCGGCGCTGCCCAAGACCCGCTCCGGGAAGATCCTGCGCAAGACCATGCGCGGCATCGCCGACGGCGCCGACGAGCCGGTGCCCTCCACCATCGAGAGCGTCGACGTACTGGACGCCCTGCGGCCGGTGCTCCGGAAGGACTAGCGACCGCACATACCAAAGATGGATGAGACGGGGTAATACGGAGGTAATCCTCGCGATAGGCGGGTCGGCCGTCGAGAAGAACCGGCGGCCGGGCCCCCCTTCGAGAGGACACCGATGCCCACTCGTGCCCCTGCACGCCCCGTGATCCGCGCCGCGGCGCTGGTCGCCACCGTCTCCGCCGCCCTGCTGTTCGGCGCCACCGCACCCGCGCTGGCCCAGCCGACGGTCGGGGACAAGAACTGCTCCGACTTCGACACCTGGCGCGAGGCGCAGGACTTCTACGAGAGCGCCGGCTCCGGCGACCCGCACAACCTCGACGAGGACGGCGACGGGATCGCCTGTGAGACGCTGCAGGGCGCTCCCGGGTCGACCCCGACCACCACGCCGAAGCCCACGCCGACCACCCCGACCAAGCCCCCGAAGCCGACGCCCTCGCCCACCACGCCCCCGTCGCACGACGACGACCACGGCGGCGGCAAGGACGACCACGGCGACAAGGACGACCACGGCGGCCGCGACGACCACGGCGGCCGCGACGACCACCACGACGACGGGGGGAAGGACCGCGACGACCACGGCGACGGCGACGCCACCCACGACGACGCCACCTCCACCGACGAGGACGACTCGGCCACCGTCGACGCGGCCGTGGTCGTGGTGACCGGCGACCGCGACTGTGCCGACTTCGCCACCCAGGCCGAGGCCCAGGCCGTGCTGCTGGCCGACCTGTCCGACCCGGAGCGGCTCGACGCCGACTCGGACGGCATCGCCTGCGAGGACCACTTCGGCACCGAGGGCCGCCAGGTCGCGGTGTACCCGGTCGGCGGTGTGGCGACGGGCGGGGCCGGCCTCCGATGAGCCGCACCCGGATCCCGTCGCCCGCCGGCCGGTTCCTTCGGCTCGCGGCCGGCCTGCTCGCCGGCACCGCGCTCGTCGTCCTCGTCGGGTGCAGTGCCCCCGAGGCGACCCAGCCGACCCAGCCGGCCGCGCAGGCTCCGGCGGCCGCGACTCCGGCCGCCGCCACGGCACCCCTGGCCGCGTCGGCACCCGAGCGGCTCGAGGTCCCGTCGATCGGCGTCGCCTCCGGCCCGCTGCGCAAGCTCGGTCTCACCGCCGACGGCGCCCTCGAGGTCCCGGCCGACGCGACGACGGTCGGCTGGTTCGGCCTCGGCCCGACGCCCGGTGCGTCCGGGCCGGCCGTGCTGGCGGCGCACGTCGACTACGGCGGCGTGCCCGGCACGTTCACCCGCTTGTCGACGGTGGCCGTGGGCGACGAGATCCGGGTGGACCGCGCCGACGGCAGCACCGCGCTGTTCACCGCCTA
This sequence comes from Pseudonocardia sp. NPDC049154, assembly GCF_040648315.1. Lineage (NCBI taxonomy): Bacteria > Bacillati > Actinomycetota > Actinomycetes > Pseudonocardiales > Pseudonocardiaceae > Pseudonocardia > Pseudonocardia sp. NPDC049154. The sequence goes on along the minus strand of NZ_JBEZDN010000030.1, from coordinate 64,319 downwards.
CCGCGTGGCGCAGTACCCGAAGTCGGCCTTCCCGACCGAGGAGGTCTACGGCGACACCCCGGGTGCGGAGCTGCGGCTCATCACCTGCGGCGGCGCCTTCGACGACACCGTTCGCTCGTACGCGGACAACGTCGTCGTCTACGCCCGCCTCACGGGCACGGTCTGACCGGTCCGTGATCCGCCGTCGGGCAGCGGGGCGTTCGGGAATCGACCGTCCCGCTGCCGGGACGCGGATCATGGGCGCCCCCGTTCGGCGGCGCCGCTCGACCGTTCACCCGAACGTGTAACGCCCGGGTCCGGGACCTGCGATGAGGGAGCGACGGCACGCTCCCCCACGGGCCGTCGCACCCCCACCGGAGAGGACCCCGCCTCCGATGCGTCACCCGCTCCGCCCGCGGCTCCCCGCGGTGCTGGCGGCGAGCGTGGCCGTGGCCGCCGTCGGCGGCCTGACCGGCACCGCGCTCGTCGTCGACATCGGGCCGCCGGGCACCGCGCCCGCCGCCGAGATGGCCACCGCCGCGTTCCACGAGTCCGTGCCCGATGCCCGGCACCAGTCCGCGCACGTGCCCCGCACGCCCGTCACGACCCCGCAGGCCCCCGCGCCGCTGGCCCTCGCCGGCGCCGTCCGGGCCGCGGCGGCCGCCCGCGCGGAGGCCGACCGGACCCCCTGCCCGAGCACCCGCACGGCCGCGCCCCGCCTGCCGGGCACCGGCTCCAGGCAAGGGTGTCCTGAGTCACCCGGTACCGACCCCGCAGGTCCACCATTGACGCCATGAAGGTTCACGTGGACTTCGACCTCTGCGAGAGCAACGCGCTGTGCATGGCCGCCGCGCCGGAGGTGTTCGAGGTACGGGAGGACGACTTCCTCTACATCCTCGACGAGAACCCGCCGGAGGAACTGCGCGGCAAGGTCGAGGAGGCGGTCCGGGCCTGCCCGAAGGCCGCCATCACCCTCGAGGGCTAGTCACGACCTGTTGCCCGGCCCGGGACCCAGCGGCGAGGATCGGCGGATGGATTCGGTCTGGACCACGCCGCTGACGCCGCTGAGCTTCCTGGGCCGCTCGGCCGAGGTGTACCCGGACAAGACCGCGATCGTTCACGACGACCGCACCTGGACCTACGCGGAGTTCGCCGCGGAGGCGACCCGCGTGGCGCACGGCCTGCGTGGCTCCGGCGTCGAGCGCGGGGACCGGGTGGCGTACCTGCTGCCCAACCTGCCCGAGATGCTGGTCGCGCACTTCGCCGTGCCGCTGGCCGGGGCGGTCCTGGTCGCGATCAACACACGCTTGTCGACCGAGGAGATCCGCTACATCCTCGACCACTCGGGGTCGAAGGTGCTCGTCGTCGACGCCGCGCTGTACCCGCAGGTCGAGCCGGTGACGCGCGAGCTGAAGACCGTCGAGGAGATCATCACGGTGGTCGACCCGGCGAGCCCGGGGGACGGCATCGGCTCCGGCGTGCGCTACGACGACCTGCTCGCCCGCGGCGCGGACGACCCGCTGCCCTGGGAGGTCGCCGACGAGGACTCGACGATCTCGATCAACTACACCTCGGGCACCACCGGCAAGCCCAAGGGTGTGCAGTACTCGCACCGCGGCGCGTACCTGAACTCCTTCGGCGAGATCGTGCACTCCGCGCACACGCCGGACAGCGTCTACCTCTGGACGCTGCCGATGTTCCACTGCAACGGCTGGTGCACGCCGTGGGCGCTCACCGGCATCGGCGGCACCCACGTCTGCCTGCGCGAGGTCCGCGGCGACCGGATCTGGCAGCTCATCGACGAGCACCGGGTCACGCACCTGAACGGCGCACCCACCGTCGTCACCACGATCATGCGGGCGGAGCGGGCCACGAAGCTGGACTACCAGCTCGTCGTCACCACCGCCGGGGCCCCGCCGAGCCCGACCACGATCCTGCAGATGGAGCGGATGGGTTTCCGGATCGTGCACGTCTACGGGCTCACCGAGACCTACGGGCCCTACTCCGTGAACCAGTACCAGCGCGCCTGGGACGACCTCGAGCCGGAGGAGCGCGCGCGGCTGCAGGCCCGGCAGGGCGTCGGGATGCTGCAGACCGACCGGGTGCGCGTCGTCGACAAGAACATGCGCGACGTGCCGCGGGACGGGGAGACGATGGGCGAGATCGTCATGCGCGGCAACAACGTGATGACCGGCTACTACGAGGACCCGGCGGGCACCGAGAAGGCGTTCGAGGGCGGCTGGTTCCACTCCGGCGACCTGGGCGTGATGCATCCCGACGGCTACGTGGAGCTGCGCGACCGCGCCAAGGACATCGTGATCTCCGGCGGCGAGAACATCTCGACGGTCGAGGTCGAGCAGGCCGTCGTCTCGCACCCGGCGGTCCTCGAGGCTGCGGTGATCGGCGTGCCGGACGAGCAGTGGGGCGAGCGGCCCAAGGCCTTCGTCGTGCTCGCTCCCGGCGGCGAGGCCACACCCGAGGAGCTGATCGAGCACGTGAAGTCGAAGATCGCCCGCTACAAGGCCCCGCGGGACGTGGAGATCGTCGACGAGCTGCCCAAGACCTCCACCGGAAAGATCCAGAAGTTCGAGCTCCGCGCCCGCACCACCCCGTGAGTGCCTACTGCCCCTAGAGGGGCAGCCGGCACTCACGACCCCTGGAGACCTGGGATTCGTCACGTGCGGGCGAGATTCGGGCCGGAAGTCCGTTAGCGTTGCTCATCGTGAGCCGCGAGCAGACCGCCTTCCGCGTGGGGGCCGGCGCGGTCGCGATCACCACCGCGACCGTGCTGCCGATCTTCCTGACCGGGGCGCTCGCGGTGCAGATCTCCGCCGAGCTGGGCTTCGACCCGGCGGGGCTCGGTCTGGTCGTGGCGCTGTACTTCGGTGTCTCGGCGCTGGTGTCGCTGCCCGTCGGCAAGCTCGTCGAACGCCTGGGCTCGGGCCGGACGAGCCGGATCGCCGTGCTCGGCGCCGCCACGTTCATGCTGCTCACGGCCGGTCTGGCGCGGAACTACGCCTCGCTGGTCGCGATCCTGCTCTGCGGCGCGTGGTGCAACGTCATGGGCCAGCTCTCCTCGAACCTCACCCTGGCGCGCTCGATGCCCGCCGCGCGGTTGGGCCTGTCCTTCGGGGTCAAGCAGGCCTCGGTGCCGCTCGCCACAGTGCTCGCGGGCGTCGCGGTCCCGGCCGTCGCGCTGACCATCGGGTGGCGCTGGGCCTACGTGATCGGCGCGGCGCTGGCGCTGGCCTCGCTGGCCGCCGCCCCGCGCGGCTCCGGCCCGGGCGTCCGCGACCGGACCGTCCCCGAGGACCGGGCGACGGCGGCGCTGTCGGTCATCGGTGCCGCCGCCGGGTTGGGCGCGGCGAGCGCGACCGGGCTCGGCATCTTCCTCGTGGCGTCGGCGGTGGACCGCGGCGTGGAACCCGGGCTTGCCGGCCTGGTCCTGACGCTCGGCAGCGTCGTCGGGCTGCTGATGCGGATGCTGCACGGCTGGCTCGCCGACCGGCGGACGGGCGGGCACGTCGCCGTGGTGGCCGGCTGCCTGCTGCTGGGCGCGGCCGGGCTGCTGCTGCTCGCCGTGCCGGGACCGGTGCCGCTGATCGTCGGGACGGTCCTGGGCTTCGGGCTCGGCTGGTCGTGGCCGGGCCTGCTGCAGTTCGCCGTGGTGCGGCTCAACCCGTCTGCGCCCGCGGCCGCGACGGCGATCGTGCAGGTCGGCGTGTACGCCGGCGGCTTCCTCGGGCCCGTCGGGTTCGGGTTCCTGGCCGCGCACGCCTCCTTCACCACGGCCTGGATCGTGGCCGCCGCGGCGATGGTGGTCGCCGGCGTCGGCGTCCTGCTGGGCCGCCGGATGCTGCTCGCCCATACCCGCAGTTCAGCAGGGGTCGTGAGTGCCGAGCGCCCCTCTAGCGGCAGTCGGCACTCACGGGTCAGTGGGTGAGGCGCTCGGCCAGGGCGATCGCGTCGAAGGGGGCGTGGACCTTGACGTCGTTGTCGAAGTATTCAATGACGGCAAGCAACGCGGTTGACAAGGTTCGATGCAAGCCCGCATGCTTGGCGCCATGCCAACTCACGGGCCTCGCACGACGATGCGGGCGCACGCCGACGCCTATCTGACCAGGCTGCGCGGCCGGGTCGCGCCGAGCACCTTCGCGACGCAGCGCGTTTCCGTGCTGCGCTTCGCAAGCTGGTGGGACGCTACGCGCAAGGTCCCGAAGAACCTTCGCGAGGCGGACGTCGAGCGCTACATCTGGGGGCCACACGAGTGCATCCGCGGGTGCCGCGGGCGTGAGCACCGCGGGGCCGGGCTGCGGGAGACGATGAGCGACGGCGCACTGAACCGCACGCTCGGCCAGGTCGGGAAGTTCCTCGAGTGGTGCTTCCGCAACGGCTACGTCTCCGGCGAGGTCATCCACCCGGCCACGGCGCGTGTCCGCCAGCGCCAGACGCGCCGGCTCCAGCTCGACCCTGACCAACTGATCGAGCTCTACGAGGGCGCCAAGGATTCGTACGAACGGGTGATCTGCGCCTTGGCCGCCTATACCGGGGGGCGAGCGGGCGAGCTGAACACAATCCGGGTCGGTGACGTCGACCTCGCCCGAGGGGAGATCGCCTGGGCCCGGCACAAGACGCGCCGTGACGACGACTACCTGCCCATCATGAGCGAACTCGCCGAGGAGCTCGAGCGATGGTTCGATGTCTACGAGCGGGAATGCGGTCCCATCAGCGACGATTGGTACCTAGTGCCGCGGCGACGGAGCGTCGGCAACCCGGGAGTGATGCGGTACTACCCGGACGAGCAAAGGGTCAGGGGGTGCTACCTGGTGGTGAAGAAGCACCTCGCGCGCACCCTTGGAGTGACAGAGGACGTTCTACAGGGGGAAGGCGTCCACACCGTCCGGCGTAGCGTGTCACGCTGTCTGTACGAGCAACTCTGCGTCGACCGGCACCCCGATCCGATCTCGGTCGTGCAAGCATTGCTAGGCCATTCGAGCAGAGTTATGACGGAGCGTTACATAGGGGTGGAGGCCGGGCGCAGGGAACGCGACCGCGTTCTCCGCGGGCGCTCGGTCCTACGGGGAGGGAGAGAGCGTGGCGAGCCTGCTGGCGTGCGACGTCTGCGGCCAAGTGGGTGATCCGAACGAGCTTCCGCCGTTCGTCGAGCCCTGCCGCTGGTCCAACGCGATCGAGGACTACACCGGTGCAGTGTGCCGGGACTGCCAGAAGACCAAGTCGCTGCACGAGATCCTGGAGCACCTCCAGGGCGCGCCCGGTGGCACGCTGGACGGCGCGGACCGCGGTCCGTACCTGGTGGTTGACAGCGGGCACTGACACAGAGAAGGCCCCCCGGTGATCCGGGGGGCCTTCCTCGTTCTGTGGCTACTTCGGCGCCGTGACCGCGGCTGCGGGCACCGGGGCGACCACCTGGGTGCGCAGGTACCAGCCGACGCCGGCGGCGACGAACGCCATGATCGAGCCCTGCACCTCGGGGGCGAGCTGGAGTCCGAAGGCCAGGGCCAGGGCGAGCACCGACTGCACTAGGCCAGCGACCAGCGGGGCCGCCTTCTCGCCGGAGACGGCGAAGGCGCCGACGACGCCGAACACCGCGGTGGCGACGGCCATGATGGCGCCCTGCTGCTCGATCGACAGCGGCAGCACCAGCGCGGCGAACAGTGCTACGCCGGCCGAGAGCAGACCGAGCCACTGGGCGGGCTCGCGTCCGAGAAGGGTCATCCGAGACTCCTAGGTCGTGGGGTGTGGTAGGCGATGAGGTCTGGCGGGAGATCAAGCTCGATGCCGGCCTTGGCCGCCGCGGCGATCGCCATGGCGTCCCAGCGGATGTGCGAGAGGACCAGGTCGCGGTGCTCCTGGGCTTCCTTCTCCAGGGCGACTACTCGCCTGGTCAGGTGCTCTACCTGCTTGGTCAGGTCGATCACGCGCGCGTCCTCGAGCTCGTCGATCTGGCGCATGCGGCGCATGGCGCCGCCGGTGAACCAGCGGGCGACCGGCGAGATGAGCTCCCGGAGCTTCGCGCTGATCAGGACCAACGTGGTGATGGCGGAGAGCGCGAGCGTCAGGTAGATCGAGATCGGGTTGCCGGCGGGGTCACTCACCGCCACCTCCTCGGGTCTTATGCACACGGAACCGACGGAGGCGTTCCTCGCTGATCTTCCAGGCCAGCAGGCCGTTGATCAGGGCCACGGCGACGAACGTCGCGGCCGTGCGGACGTCCCTCGGGAAGGTGCCGAGGTCGAAGGTCGTACTGGTCACCCCGGCGGCGAGGCCCAGGTACAGCGTCGCGATCAGCCCGTGGGCCAGCGCAAGCAGCACGCGCAGCTTCGCCGCGTACCCCGCGGCCACCATCGCCGCGGTGACCAGGAAGGCGACACCCCAGGTGGTCATGTCGAAGGCCTTCTCGACGGTGGCCAGCACCGGCGACAGTTGATCGATGATCAGGTAGTCGACCCCGCGCACCAGAGCGTCGGCGGCCAGGATGCCGCTCGCCGCGGTGAGGTTCTGGCTCGAGACGTGGGTCAGGCTCCACATGGCGGGCTACCTCCGCTCCAGCTCGCGGAGTCGGCGCTCCACGTCGTTGGCACGCCGGCGGTAGTCCGGCTTCGGCGCGCCGATGGTGAGGGAGACCTCCTCGTCGCCCGCTTCGGTGATCGAGATGTCGACCTCCTGCACGCGCAGGACGTTGTCGACGCGCAGCCGGCCGGACATGATGACCAGCCGCGTCGGGTCGCCCAGCCAGATGTGGTCGGGGCCCTGCCAGGCCCCGGCCTTGAGCTTCACCGTGTAGGAGGGCTGCACGACCTGGGCCTGGTCGAGCTGCCAGTCCCCTCGCTCGGCCAGCGAGGTCGCGGTGACGATCGAGGTGCCGAACGCCTTGTCCCAGCGGCCCTCCGGCCGCGTGGTGATGTCGCTGGCGGTGCGCTCTACGGGTGTCGGCGCGGTGTCGCCGCCCTCGGGGATCTGGCCGCTCACCCGGACCGCGTTCGCGTAGTCCTGCGGGTTGACCTGTCGCTGCACCGAGGCGACCAGCCCGCCGTATTCGAGCACCACGCCGCGGTCGATGCCGCGCTGCGGGTGCCAGATGTCCAGCTTGAGCGCCGCGGCCCCGTCCGGGGTGATGTCCCAGTCGAAGCCGTCGATGACCTCGGAGAGCTCCTGGACTCGGTCGCCGATCGAGTCCCCGGCCTGGTACTCCGTGCGGTCGCGCGCGACCCCGGTCGACGACCCGTCGCCCGCCACGATGCCGAGGCTGCCGCCCGGCCGGACCTGCGTCTGGTTGACCAGGCCCATCGCGATCTCGGCCTGCTCGGTGTTGGTCCACACGAGCTGCGAGTCGCCCCACAGGATCCGGCGGGAGAGCACCGAGCGGTAGTCCAGCGCTGTGACGTCGGTCCGGTGACCGCCGGCGTCGAGGCTGTCCCCCGTCGGCCCGATCCGGCCGCGGAACAGCTCCTCGGCCCCGCCGGTCGGGCGGTGCCGAAGCGCGTGCAGGTCGGTCTCGAGCTCGATGATCTTCGCGGCCATCGGGTCGCGGCCGTCGATGGTGAAGCTAGCCTCGGACGGCCGAGTGAGCCGGAAGATGGCGCGCCGGGCCTTCGCGTTCGTCAGGTGCCACTGGTGCCCGCCCTCCGGCGCTGGCGGGCCCAGGACGAATGACCAGATAGTCATCAGATTCGGTACCCGCAGCCGTCGAACGAGAGCCAGGAGACGTTCGCGGTGAAGGTGGTGTTGACGTTGTACCGCTGCTTGAGCTCGCCGGCGGCGTTCACTGCCCAGTGAACCGGCCCCTGGGAGGTGATGCCGATGAAGTCGCGCGTGGTGCTCGGCCGGATAAGTTCCGGCAGCATGATCGCGTTCTCGGTGTACTGCGTGTTGGCGGTGTAGGTGAAGTTCGCCTTCCGGTACATCTGACCCGCGAGCGACACCCAGCCGTTGGCGTTGACCTGCCAGGTTCCGGGGCGCAGTGGGTCGTTGACATTCCACAGAGAAGGGTCGAGGGCGAAGGTGCCCTCGCGGTTCTTCGACCCGACGCTGGCCTGGGGCCGCGTGTCGGTGATCATCGCGTTCGTGATGGACGAGGCGCCCGCGGCGATGGTGATCGTCGCCAGGGAGATCGCCGACGCCGGCACGGCCGGCACGCCGGAGCCGGTGTCCTGGAGGATCTCGATGACCCACTCGTAGGTGGAGAACGAGCCGTTGTGCAGCTTGTCGCGCACCCGGGCGATCACGCGGTGCGTGCGGGATCCGGAACCCGGCGCGGTGATCGAGCCGCCCGTCGAGAAGGTGTTCTTGTTGAGGATCGTCGAGCTCGTGCAGAGGTAGACGCCCTGGTCGGAGACGTCGTCACCCTGGATCGCCGCCCGGCCGGCGGCGACGTCGACCGAGAAGTTCGCGCCGGCGGCGCGCTGCGTCACCTTGAGCTGGCCGGCGTCAACGTCGAGCACGCCCTCGCGAGAGAAGATCGACGACAGCAGGCCGGCCCGGTCATCCTGGGCGCTGTACTGGATCGCCGCGTCGCCCGAGGCGGGCTGCATGTACATCGGCTTGAGCAGTGCCATGTCCTAGTCCTTCGCTCACAGCCACGCGGGCCGGTAGGTGGCGATCGCGACGCACCCGGCGTCCACGCCGGAGATCGGGTGGTAACGCACGGAGCTGGTCCCCGGCGGCAGCCGCCACCAGGTCGAGGCGCCGAAGTCGAGGTAGTTCAGCCGGGAGGCGTCCGGGTCGGAGTTGAGCAGCGCGGTGCGCGCTGCCGTGTCGATCTCGACGTACTCCCCCGCGGCGAGGACGAGATCCTCGGTGAAGCTCAGCGTCTCGCCGGTGTCCTCGCAGGTGTAGCGGGGTCCGGCGCAGGGCCCGTAGAGCTTCGCCTTCTGGTGCTGCCAGGTGTTGCCGGGGTTGACGACGAGCACTGCGCCGGCCGGCATCGTGGCCGGGTACGTGCGCGGGGGCGCCAGCGCGTAGGTCCGGCCGGCGAGCGCCCCGCCGTCCGCAGCGATCACGACCTCGAGCTCGGCGCTGGACTCCCACGCGCCATCCGGCGCGACCCACTGCATCTGCACGTCCCGGGCGACCGGGTACATCGGCATCTGGAAGGGGCTCGAGCCCTGGTTGATCCGGAGCCGGAGCCGGCGCTCGACGTCCCACTCGTCGTCCGCCACCACCAGCAGCGGGCGGGACCGCGGGTGCATGAACCGCTTGAGCTCGTCGAGCACCGAGGAGTCCGTCCCGCCCTGGAGGCGCACCGCCAGGCTGACCGCGGCCGAGCCGTGGAACGCCGTCGTGTCGTCGGCGCCGTCGGTGTCGGTGCGGTCGGCGACGGCCTCGCGAACCGTCGGATGAGCCACCTCGAAGGAGGTCACCCAGAGGTCGTCGCGGTCCCACAGCGACATCTCCTCGGAGTCGAGGACCAGCCGCATGTTCGTGATCACAGGCCCGCTCCTTGGATGGCGAACTCGGTCCGCTGGTTGAACAGGTCGACGTCGACCGTCTCCCGGAAGTGGTTCTCGTTGTTGATCGTCACGTTCCGGCCGCCGGCCCCGCCCTGCGGCGACACGCCCGAGGAGGGCGTGTACGCGACACGCCGAGGCCTCGAGATCACGTCGACCAGCCGCTCGAACGCTGCGGTCTGCCGCGGCGAGAGCACGCGCTCCGGCTCGACGGTCGCCTTCGCCAGCAGGCCCTTGTCCTTGGCGATCCCGCCCCGGTCGTAGTGGCCGCGGGCGTTGTGGAACGCCAGGGCGGCGATCGGGTCGCCGTAGCGGCCCCGGATGTAGTTGAGGCCCCACAGGGCCTGGCCGCCCGGCGTCGGCTCGACCGGCCCGTGGATCGACTGCATCTTCTGGAAGAGGCCAGCCGCGGACGATCGCGGGTTGCGCGCGTTCGGGTTCCAGCTCGATTCCTTCTGGATCAGCCGGTCGAGCGCTGCCCACTGGGCGCCGGTGTTCCATCCGTAGCGCGCCGCCACGGCGCGGACCTGCTCGCGGACCGGGCCTCCACCCTCGACCCCGCCGACCACGCCGGCCGGGGCCGGGTAGTGGAAGATCTCGTTGAACAGCCGGTCCATCGGGCTGCGGGCCTCGGGGCCGACGATGACCCCTCGGCCACCGCGAGACTCGATGTTGACGCCCATGATCGAGCCGGCCATGTGGCCGATCCCGCCCCCGGCGTTCTTCGTCGACCCGATCGTCAGGCCGGGGCCCGGCCCCGGGATCCCGCCCGGCCACGGGAAGTTGCTCGTCGAGCCGACCCGGCTGTGCGGCGGCAGCCCGTTCATCACGTTCATGACCGCGGACATGAAGCCCGAGCAGTCGTAGCCAGCCGGGCCGACGCCGCCCCAGATGTAGGGCTTGCCGACCTCGCCGCGGGCCCACTCGAGGGCGTTGCCGCCACCCTGGGCGGCCTCCTCGAGCTTGCGGACCTTGTCGGCGATGAACGGCTTCATCCCCGCGATCAGCGCGCTGGAGATCCCACCGTGCAGCTTCATGGCGATGTCCGGCATCGGGTTGCCGGTCATGAACACGCCACCATCGGCGAAGGCCTGACCGCTCTTGGCGAGCATCCGGGCGACCGAGGGCGTGCCGCCGGCGCGGGCGGCGCGGTTGATCCGCTCGAGCCCGACCGCGCCGCCGATGGCCTTCGTGGCCTCGGGCCGGAGGATGCCCTCCCCGCCGGAGAGACCGAGGAAGCCGGCCGTGGGCGAGTAGAACGTGTGCACGTCGCGGCCGGGGGTGTAGCCCGGAAGGACAGTATCCACCATGCCACCGGTCGCGAGGCCGCCCACGCGAGACGACGTCACACCCTGCGGGTCGATCGTCCACGTCGAGCCGTCGGGGGCCTTCCACTGCGGCAGGTTGACCTTGCCGTCACCGGTGACGGTGAAGTTGCCGTCCGGCAGCGTCTGCACCCGATCGGCCAGGGCGATCAGCTCGGAGCGCAGCGGCTCCTTGACCTTGGCCGCGAGCTCGAGGTACGTGTCGCGCTGGGCCTGCGCCGAGCGGGCCGCCCCGTCCGCGGCACCGGACGCCTCGGCGTCCTTGGCCGCCTTCTCCCCGGCCGCCTGGGCCGCCTGCACGGCGGACTCCTTCACCGCCAGGATCGCGTCGCGGCCCTCGAGAGACGCCGCGGAGTGTGTCTTGAGCGTCTCGGTCGCGCGGGCGTTCGTCTGGTCGAACGTCAGCATCGCCCGCTCGGCGGCCATGTCCGCCGAGACCGCTCCGGTGAGCACCTGGTTCTGGTAGATCACCGCCGCGGTCATGCGGTCGACGCCGTCGCGGGCCATGATCTGCGAGATCTCGACGTCGCGGGTCGCCGACTGGTAGCGCCCGAGGGCGCCGATCGCCTGCGGGCTGTCCGCCCCGAACCGCGCGACCTCGCGGTTGTAGTCCATCTGCGCGAGCGTCGCCGAGGCGGTCGCGCGCTGAACCGGGTCGACCGCGCGCGACTGCGCGATCAGGGCGTTCGTGACGTTCTCGGTGGCGAGTCGCTGGAGCTCCTGGGCGTCGCTCATCGCGCCCACGGACCCGGCGAACAGGTGGCCCAGGGCCGAGCGACCCTTGATCACCTCGGCTTCCTTGGCGATCGCGTCCTGGATCGTCATCGAGCCGGAGGTGACCGCGTCGGCGTAGTCCTCCGCCTTCGAGCGGTTCACCTCGTACTGCCAGGCGACCAGGGCCAGCGCCGCACCGACCCCGGCCATGATCGGCCCGAGGTTGCTCAGAACCTTGCCCATCTTGCCGGTGGCGGTCATGACCCGCTCGCCCGCGTTCGCCGAGCCGGTGAGCTTCTCGGTGAACGTGCCCATGTGGATGGCGGCGCTCTGGCTCTTGCCCGGCAGGTCGCCGATGAACTGGCCGAGCCGGGAGAACTTGGCGATCTCGATCCCGCGGAGCGCGAGGTTCAGCATGCCCATCGCGGAGGCCGCGGCGAGCAGCGTGGTGCCGACCCCGGGGATGCTCGCGATGAAGCCGAGGGCCTCGGCGAGACCCTTGATCACGGCCAGGACCGGACCGCCCAGGGGTGCCGCCGCGACGGCGATCTCACCGATCGCGCCGGCGATCGAGCCGATGGTGTCGAAGACCTTCGGCGCCATCTCTTCGACGTAGCGGATGAAGTCGTGGAACCCGTCCGAGGCGGACAGGCTCGCCGACCACTTCGCGAAGCGATCGGCCATGTCGTCCAGGCCGCCGATGACGTCCTTCGCCATCGGGTTGAACGCCATCTGGAGCGAGGCGACACCGCGCGCCAGCTTCTCGGTGATCGAGAAGAAGCCAGTGAGCACCGGCTGCGCCTGGTTGGCGATGAACAGCGTGTACTCGCGCCAGAACGGGTCGCTGAACGCCTTGCCACCCTCGCGGGCGACCGTGCCGAGCGCCTCCGACGTCTTCGACACGAGGTACTCGACCTCGGGCAGGATGACCATCAGGTCGCGGATGCCGTCCTCGAATCCGGGCAGCATGCCGGCCTGGGCCAGCGACTGGAGCTCCTTGAGCTGCGGGCGCAGCGAGTACAGGAACGCGACGAAGCTCTGTCCGGCCGGCGACAGGGCGTCGAGCGTCTCCTGGAGCTTCTTCGCCTCCGTCGACTGCTTGCCCATCGCGTCACTGGCGTCGGCCACCGCGTCGGAGAGCCGAGCCTGGGCCTCCTGCACGCGCAGGGCGGCGTCCTGCGTGCGCTGCGCGTTCTCCCGCTGCGTGCTGGCGACCTCGGCCTGGGCCAGGATCAGGTCCTTCTGCGCATCTCCGACGCCGCGCTCGGCGTCGGCCAGCGAGCGCTTCGCCGAGACGACCCCGGCCATGCCCTCGACCCCACCGGCCTCGGCCTTGTTGAGGTCCACGGTGTTGCGCGTGCGGTCACGCTGCACATCGGAGAGCCGGTCCTCCGCGCGCAGCACGTCGATCCGGGCCTTCTCGAGGTCGTTGGCCGAGGTCGCGCCGTTCTTCTCGGCCTTGGTCAGCTCCTCGCGGGCCTCCTTGAGCCGGAGGTTCGCCTCCCGCTCGTCGAGGGCGAGGTCCGAGGACCGCTCGCGCATGTCCTCCATGTCGCGGATCGCCTGCTGGCGAGCCTCGTTCAGCGCCTCGAGCGCGTACGTCGTCCGCTGGTGAGCGGCGGCGAGATCCTCTTCGGCGTCCTCGACCCGGCGCGTCGCCGCGGCGCTGGCCGCGGCGTTCTGCTCGACGGCCTGGCGCTGGTCCTGTTCTGCGCGCACGACAGCAGCCCGAGCCGTCTCGACGGCCCGGGTGGCGTTGCGGCGCTGGGACGCGGACTCGGCCGCGTTCTGCCCGGCGGAACGGTCGGCATCGCCCATCGCCTTGAGGGCGTCGCCGACGCCCCAGAGCCCGCCGACCAGCACGCCCAGGCCGGCGCCGAGGGTGCCGACCGTGGCGCCCAGCCCGAGCAGTGCACCACCGGCCACGCCGGCCGCGGCCACAGCGGCCGGGCCCAGCGCGGTGATGCTGTTCATGATCAGTGCGACGTCGCGCTGCGCGCCGCGCATGTCCATGTTGACCTTGGCGGTGTACTGCTTCTGGAGCCGGTCGAGCCGGCTCTTGAGCTCGGCGACCTCGGCAGCAGCCTTGGCGGCGCCGTCGACCCCGACCTTGGCCTCGTACTTGCGGCCGGCGAAGCGCTCCGCCTTCTTCCGGAGATCGTCGGTGGCGTCGGCCGCCTTGTTGGCGGAGCTGACGTAGTCCCGCGAGTCCATCTTGAGCTTGGTATTGACGACCCTGTCGGCCACGGTCGGCAGCTCCTTACTCGGGGGTCTTCGTCATCCGGACCATCACGCCGGCCTGGTCTCCGCCGTCGTTCACGAACTTGTTGATCACGCGCTCTTGGGCGGCGCAGGCGTGGCAGCGGATCGGCTCGCCGTCGTAGGCGAACTGGCTCTCCTTGCGCGTCGTGACCGAGAGCGGGTGGCCGCAGCCACCGCAGAGGTCGTCCTGGTACGCCTGCCAGGCCAGGGCGAGGGCGCGGTCCTCATCGGTCCACGCCGGCTCGCCCGGCCCGACTACTCGTCCGAGGAAGACGCTTCGGGGGATGCCGCGGGAGCAGCAGAAGCGGAGCTCCTCCCGGAGTCCCGGAGAGCGGCGGATGCGGTGAAGGAGCTCATCCCTTTTGGGGCAGCGGTGTTCACTTCCCAGGCGCCGTCGAACAGGTCGCCCTGCTGGGCGGTGGACAGGGAGGCGAGCAGCGCCTCGACCTTGTCCGGGTCGTCCATGCCGGCCGGCTCGACGCAGCACGCGGCGATCGCCGCGGGCGGGAACGCGTCCACGTCGAACAGTCGCTTGCCGGCCTTGTCGGGGTGCTTCGCCATCAGGTCCGACCAGGCCTTGGCCGGCAGTGCGCGGAAGCGGAAGTCGAAGGTGCGGGCCTTCATCTCGCCCTCGAGCTCGGCGAGGCGCGCGCGGATCTCGGTGTCGCGCCCGCCACCGAGGGTGCGGACCGGGCCGAGGTTCTCCAGCTCGTCCTTGAGCTGCTCGTACTCGCCGACGAGCTCGCCGGCCACACACACGGGGACGACGCGCTCGACGGGCTTGGCCGCGGCGATCACGTCGTCGACAGAGAAGGTGTTGCTCACGTGCTACTCCTGACCTTGGAGGCCCTGACCTGGGAAGACGAACGGGAGGGTCGGCGGAGCGACGAGCAGGTCAGGTGACTCGCCGCCCCGCCGGGTCTGTGGGTCAGGGCCCTGCGATGACGGCCTCGAGCGCCGGGTCGCCGGTGACGAACAGCGGCAGGGTGAAGGTCTGGAGCTCGTTCGCGGCCGGGTTGGCCTTCGAGCGGGTCCCGCACTGGACGGGGAAGACCTCGAGCTCCTGGGCCGCCGCGTAGGCGGTGCCGGCGGGCAGGTTGTCGCGGACCACGAGGTAGCCGCGGGTGCCCTTCTTGAGGGTGTGGTAGGCCTCGTCGGTGGCCGGGGCGATGGCCTCCTCGTCGAGGCGGACGAGGGTCAGGCTGACCTCGAACGAGGTGCGGCCGACCTGCATCGTGCTGAACACCGAGCAGAGGCGGGACGTGTCGACCGACTCGTCCGAGGCCTCACGGCCGAGGCCGTCCGGGGTGATCTGGCACTCGAGGTCGATCGCGCCAGCAGCGGTCAGCTCGGCGACCGTCGGCGAATCGATGTCCGCCATCGTGGGCACCCAGGTGACCTTGTACATCCCGTCGTGGACGAGGCCGGGCATCTCCGACATGGTTACTCCTTCTGGAGGATTAGACTTGACACCCGGCGGCAAGCATCGAATGCTTGCCTCGTGCCGCAGACTGCGGCGACGGAAGGGTGAGGGGGGTTAGACCGTGTACAACTCGGACCTGGCGAACGGCCTGGTCGCGATCACGACAGTGGTCACGATCGTGGGCGTCGTACTGGGCGTCCTGCTGGTCGTCGCCGTGCTGCGGATGTGGAGCCACACCGCGGCGATGCGACGCGAGCTCGAGGCGATCCGTGCCTCGGTGGCGCCGGCTGGTCAGTTGCCGCCGGCGGCTCCGCTGCGGAAGCCCGGCGCCTTCTAGGCCGCCTGGCTCACCAGGCGGAACTCCGCCAGAGCGATGTACAGCGGGGGCTGGGTCGTCTCGTCCCGGGTGACCGGGACGGCACCGAGGGTCTGTGACATGCGGTGGGTTCGGCGACCGGAGACTGTCGGGGGGTCGCCGAGCAGTACCGCGCGCGCCTTGTCGAGCGCCCACGTGGCCTGCTCCGGCCCGGCCCCCACGGCGTGCACCATGAAGTGGATCGTCAGCTTCGACCGGTCCCCGCAGAGCCGCGCGTCCTCGACGTCACCGGGGTCCGGGTAGATCGCCAGGTACGGCGGGTTCGCCGCCGGCCCGACGCCGAGGGCGACGCCCAGGGTGGTGGGCACTCCGGCCTTGAGCTTCGCGATCACCGCGCTGACGTGCGGCTCCGCCTCGGGGATGCTCACAGGAAGCCTCCCTCGGCCTTGGAGATCTCGCGGTAGAAGTTCGGGGCCTCCGCGCGCAGCGCGGCGCCGCCGTCGTTGTGCGGCGGGTTGTTGACCGAGCCGAACTCGAGCAGGTGCGCGAGCGGGCCCTGGCTGGTCTTCTTGTCCGGGCCGATGATGGCCGTGGTCTCGTACTTCGTCGTCCGGACGTCGTAGCCGATCGACTTCGGCAGGTGCGGGATGTGGCCGTGCCGTTCGCGCGCCCGCATCCGGCGCTGCCAGCCGTCCTTGATGTTCTGCGCGCCGCGCTTAACGATCTTCGCGCCCTCCTGCGGCATCATCGCCGCGGCGGCGCGGATCTCACGCGTCCAACGATCGAGTTCGCCGGACTCCAGGGATGCGTCAGCCATAGGTCACCCCGCCGCGCTCCTGCGTCCAGACCGCCAGCCGGCGGTGCGTGCGGGTGTCGCTGTACTCCACCCACGCGACCGGGAGCCGCTTGCCGGTCAGCCAGTTCTCGTCGCCGCCTGTCATGACCACCACGTCGGCGATGTCGACCGGGGTGGTCTCGGTGGACCGGGTCCAAGGGATCTCGACGTTGTAGGCGTTCGTGACGAGCTGGCGCTCGGCGGAGCTGCCGTCCTGCTCGGCCGGGGAGAAGGTCGGCCGGACCCGGCACGGGCCCTCGTAGACCAGCGTCTCCGCGGGGGTCGTGTACTCCCCCGTCTCCGGGTCGAACACCGGGTCGCCGCTGCCCGGCCGCAGGATCCGGCAGGTCGAGCGCATCAGCGCCTCCCGGCGCTTCCGGCCGCGGCGCAGGATGGACTCGATGCTCACCCCTGCACCTCCAGCCAGTGCACCCCGCCCCCGCCGTACGCGGCGCGGAGGCGGTCGATGATCCGCTGCGGCAGGGTGAGGCCGGCCGCGGAGTCGCCGCCACCGGCCTCCGGGGTCTGGAAGGACACCTGGTAGTCGTCGATCTTCTCCGACCGCTGCGAGACGCCCGCGGTCAGACCGAGCGACTCGGTGCTCTCCGCGGCGGCCAACGAGGACGCCGCCAGGACGCACGTCCACTTCACGATGTCGTCCGGGATCGGGTCCCAGCCGTGGGTGAAGGTCACGGTGACCGGGCCGCACTGCCGCGGCACGCAGAGCGTCCGGGGCCCGGTGCGGTACCAGCCGACCGGCTGGCCGTCGACCACGACGGCGGAGACCTCGTGGACCGGCCAGGCCGGGAGCTCGTAGCGTCCCGGCCGGTCCGGCCACAGCTCCGTGGTGGAGGTCATCTTCGAGAGCGGCTGACCGATGATCGACCGCATCTCGGCCGAGGCGTCGATCAGAAGCTCCTCGTACTGCGCGAGCGCCGGGTCGTCGTCGGGGAGAGTGACGCCGAGCCGAGCCGCGAGCTGCTCAGGCGTGGCGAGCGGCTCGAGCGCCATCGTCTACCTCCTGGTCAGGCCGCGTGCTCGCCGGTGCTGTCGTCGTCCGCGGTGAGCAGCTCGAGCACCTTGCGGATCTCGGCGCGCATCGACAGGACGTGGCCGTACTCGTTGTCGAGCTCGCCGCCCGGCCGACCGGCCAGGGTCAGCGGCGAGTTGAGCTGGCGGTCGATGCGACGAAGCATGTCGACCAGCGTCAGCTTCTCGTTGGCCGCGGCGCCGCCGTAGCGGGTCGTCGCCCAGCCGGTGCCGCCCTTCGGCCACGGGTTGGCCAGCGTGCTGTTCTCGCCGCAGATCTGCTGGAGCAGCACACCCACGGCGTTCTTCACCTGGTCCCACTCGGCCTGCGGAACGTTCGCCATGTCGTCCTCCTGGAAGGTCCCGCGGAGCCAGCCGCGGACCACGTCGCGGAAGGCGTTCATGTCCCAGAACGCCGGGTCGATCTTGCGAGTGGGGGCCCACTCCTTGTGCCCCAGGACGTTGCCCTCGCCGACGCCCATCGCGTGGCAGAGAGCGGCGACGCCGCGGGGGTAGTTCGCCCGCTGCTCGTCCGTCCAGTCGTCGACCAGCCCGCACGACTCGGCCTCGATGCCGATCAGGTAGCGGTTGCCGTCGTTAGCCGGCACGAAGCGCGCGGCGCCGGCGCCGGCGTGGTTCGCCCGGCCGGCAGCGATGACGTGGAACACGCCGTCGCGCGCGAGCATGAGCTGCGCGAGCGGGCCCTGGAGGTCCGACCGCCCGTCCCGGACGATGCCCAGGGACGGCAGGATGCCGGACCGCGGTCCGGCGGTGTGGTGGAGCAGCACGCCGAGCGGTGTGAATGTGCCGCCCGTCCCCCGGCCCTGCCAACCGGGCTGCTCGTACACCGGCAGTCCGCCGGCGCGTAGTGCATCAGCCAGCCACGGAGCGGCCACTGTCTCTCCTTCTCGAGCTGGTGTAGGAAGGCGGGGGGAGGCCGCGGCAGAGGGCACCTGCCGCGGCCTCACACCAGGCTCAGACCGCCAGGCCGCGGAGGACGCCGTGGCGCCGCTCGTCGCCGTACTTGAGGCCGAGCTCGCCGTAGATCTGCGTCTTGTCGGTGGCGCCGGTCTTGGCCAGCTCCTCCTCGAACAGCACGCCCTTGCCGGGGATGCTCAGGAAGACCGGGTTGATCTGGGAGAGGTCGACCAGCGCGACCGCGTCGGCCGGGAGGGCCCGCTCGAGCACCAGGTTCAGCGTGCCGAAGTCGGTCTCCACCGTGGTGACGTCGAGGCCACCGACGTTGCGGGTGCCGGCCATCGCGTCGGCCTGGCCGTACGCCGCGGCGTACGCGGCGGTGATCGCCCGCTTCTGCCGAGACGGGACGAACAGGGTCGCGGTCTCCTGCTGGGAGATGCCGCCGTTGTCCCACACGCCCTGCATGAACACGTTCAGCGTGTCGACGGTCAGCGGGGTGCCGGCCTCGACGTAGGACACGGTCGCCGTGCCGATGGTGATCGGGGTGCCGCCCGGGGTGGCCGCCACCTTGAACGTGCCGCTGGCCGAGCTCACGACGTAGTAGACCCGGTCCGCGCGGATCGCCGAGGAGGCGCCGGTGTCGGTGAAGACGACCTTGTCACCGTCGGACAGGCCGTGCGAGGCCGAGGTGACGGTGTCGGTCGCGGTGGACACGCCGGTCACCTCGCCCGCGGCGCTGCGGTTGGTCTCGATGGCCTGGAGCAGGCCACGGGTCCGGCGCGCGGTCGTGTTGTCCGTCGGCTTGTGGTAGGTCGAGTGCCAGAAGACGTAGTTGACGTCGCGGGCGATCTGGATCAGGGACTGCTCGACCTGCCAGGCGTGCTCGTTGCGGACCGCGTTGGAACCGCTCGAGCCGGTGTTCAGCGAGTCGGCGGCGTAGCGCTCGACCGCGGCCTGCTTCGTGTAGGTCGTCGCGACGGCCTCGTGGAAGATCTGGACGATGTTGCTCTTGGCCGACCGGACGCGGGCCTCGGGGTTGGGGGCGTCGGCGCCCTCCAGACGGGGCCGGATCTCCGGGTCGCGCAGGTCGAACTCGCTCCACTCGAACTCGGTGTCGGCGGACTGGCCGCCCGAGTTGAGGCCCCCGGACAGGGACAGGAGCGGGGTGTCGACGGGCGTGATGTTGAGCAGCTCGCCGTGGTAGTTCGGCAGGTTGAACGTGCTGCCGATGGCGGTGATACCGGCCATGTCGGGGTCTCCTACTTCTTGGCTGCGGCGGCCAGGTCAGCGGCGCGCTTCTGCTTGAGCGCGATCGCTCGCTGAAAGTCCCTGGCCTTGGTGGCTTCTGCGATCTCGTCGTCGATGGTCTTGGTGCCGCCCTCGTTGCGAGGACCACCATCGGCGCCGCCCTGGAACCTCTTGCCGCCTTGCGCAGCCAGGTAGGGCTTGGTCTTGAGGAGGTCGTCGATCGCCGCGGTGACCGCGGTGGTGTCGACCTCGCCGTTCTCGTCGACCTCGAACTCGTCGAGGTCCAGGAAGCGGAGCGCGTCGGCCGGATCGGCCAGCTTGCCGGCGCTCGCAGCGCGCAGCTCCGCCTTGAGGATCTTCTGGTTGGCCTTGGCGAGAGCGTCGGCCTGCACCCTGTCCCTCTCGAGCTGGGCCTGGTGCTCGGCCTCCTTGCCCTCCTGCTTGGCCTTGTAGGCGTCGTACTCCGCCTTGATCCGGGCGACCTCGTCGCGGGCCGCCTTGCGCTCGGCCTTCATGGTCTCGAGCGCCTTCTTGCCGGGGTCGCCCAGGTGCTCGGCACCAGGCGGGTCGGCGTCGTCGCCGCCCTTCTCGCCCTGCTCACCGTTGCCGCCGGCCGGCTGGCCCTCGTTCTTGCCGGGGTCGCCGTCCTTCGGCTCGCCCTCGTTCTGCGGGCCGGTGTTGTCCTGACCAGACATGCGTTCCTCTCCCATTGCGGGTCGGGGTGTGACCAGCCGTTGCGGCTGGTCAGAAGATGTAGCCGTGGAGCGTGAGCAGGCGGATGGCCTCGGCGCGGTCGCCGCCGGCCTCCTTGTAGATCTGCTCGGGCCGGAGCCGCTGCCGGATCTTGCGACCCGTCTGCGCCCGGAAGGATGAGTGGGCGAGCCCTCGGCGGGTGGTGCCCTCGGTCGTGAACTTCCGGCCGCCCGCGGTGTACATGCCGCGGTGGGCGTTGATCACCTGGCCGACGTCGGCGCCGTCGCGGATCGCCTGCTCGTCGGCCTTCGACAGGCCGGTGACCTTCCCGGCGAGCACCGCGGCCCGAGGGTCGGTGCGGAGGTCGTCGAGGGTGTCCTCGGCGAACGGGACGTGCCGGCAGTCGCAGTTCGGGTGGCGCTCGAAGCCGGCGTTCCACTTGTAGACCCGGCCGGCCAGGACCGCGCAGCGTCCGCAGCTCGGCGGGGTCAGCATCCGGACGTAGCCGGTGAGCACCGGCCGCGACGTGATCGCGACCCCGTCGGCGACGCGACCGGCGTCGGTGACCTCGGTGGCGACGATGGTGGCGAGCCACTTCTCGCCGATGTCGAGGGCCTCCGGGAGGCTGGCCCCGCGGCGTAGCGCGATCTGCGCGCGCTGCACCGGCATGTACATCAGCGTGTCGAGCGGGCGGCCATCCGCGGCCTCTCCGGCGAACGCCTCCGGGTCGATCCGGCCCTCGCCGGCCGACCGGCGGTCACCGCCGAAGATCGCGTCGATCATGTCGGCGACGTAGCCGTCCGCCTCGTCGGCCGAGGCGAGCTGGCCGAGGATCAGCGCGGCCAGCGCCTGCGGTCCGATCGTGTTGACGTAGGCCGCTTCCCAGTCGCCCGGCGGGAGCTTCTTCCACTCCCGCACGGCTACGGCCGCGGCTGCCCCGCTGATCTGCTGCATCCGCTCGTAGTGCGCCTGGGCGACCGAGCGGATGGTCACTGCTCGTCAGCCTCGGCCTTCTTCTTGGCCGGCGGCTTCTTCTCGCCGCCCTCGTCCTCGGGGTCGACCTCGTCCTTGCCCTTCTGGGCGGCCTCGCGGTCGAGCTGCTTCTCCCGCTGCGCCAGCATCATCAGCGGGTCCTCCCGGATCTGCGCCTTGTACATCCGCATCAGCCGCTCGAGCTCGTCGGCGTCGCCGCCGACGTACCGCTCGGCGATGTACTCGAACGGGAAGCCGATCTCCTTGAGCTTCGCCAGGGCGTCGACCTTCTGGGCCTCGGAGCGAACCTCGTGGTCGGCCCAGATCACCGTGCCGCCGCGCACCGCGCGGGCCAGGGTCTCGTCGCCGGCCACCAGGGCCATCAGTCGGTGGATCTCGCGGATGGCCTCGTCGGAGGTCTCCATCCGCTCGCCGACCTTCGCCACCAGGCCCGAGTCGAGGGCCTTGAGCGTGTCGCCCGAGATGTTCTGGATCGAGCTGGCGAAGTAGTAGAGCGGCGTCTTCGTCTGGTTGCCGATGTGGTTCGCGGCCTTCTCGATGACCCCGGTGAAGGCGTCGAGGTTGGCCGAGTCCCACTGGCCGATCTTCGCGTCCGGGCCCTCCAGGTTGAGGATCCGCTTCACGTTGGCGTCGGGCAGGTCGAGCGGCTTCTCGCCGATCTTCTGGCCGTTCTCGTTGAGCACCGGGATCTTCGGGAGCTGCGCGCCGAGGATGACCCTCTGCGGCAGCGCGGCGAAGTCGGCCGCGGTGAACAGGTAGGCCCACAGCGCGTTGATCGCGTCCTGCATGGCGATCACGCCGGAGATCTCGCTCAGCGGCTGGCCGAGCAGCTTCGGCCGGTTCTGGATCTCCACCATCGGCACGACGCCGAGCGGGTTGGGGATCGGCCAGGCGTCGTCACCTGCGGCCTGCCGCGGCTGCCAGCCGGCGAGACTGGCGCGCGTCGACTCCGGGAGCTCGAGCCCGCCGACCGCGGCGCCCAGCCGCTGTCGCTGGAACTTCCACACGAAGTCGGGCGTGTACAGCGTGGCGTAGTCGAACTCGTCGTCCGACCACCGCTTGAGCGCCGAGCGGCGCTTGCGCCGGGAGCCGGCCTCGTAGCAGACGATCGCCTGCCGGGGGTCCTCGAAGGTGACCTCGGGAACGCCCTCGTCGTCGCCGTCGTCCCACACCAGCGCGAACACGCGCCGTGACGTCGCCATTGTACCGAAGGCCAGCGGAGAATCGGCCGCTGCGCCGCTCTCCTCCCACCACTGCCGGAGCTGTGAGTCGACCTTCGTCGCCTCGCGCGGACGCACGCCCATCAGGCGCAGCCGCTCGGTCATCGCGTCGACCACCGGGGCGCACCAGTTGTCAGCGAACCCGCTGTACTGGTCGCCGAACCAGTCCCGGTACTGCTCCGAGGCGAACGCCAGCGGCTGCTTGCCGTCGTAGTAGTCGACGTGCCGCTGGATGTCGTCGCGCCGGCGGCTCAGCTCCTTCTCGAGCTTCGCCACCTCGGCGAGCGCATCGTCCACAGGCGCCACGGGGTTGTCCTCCTCACGCCATGTAGACGGCGTACGTCGTGGTCCACAGCCCGGCGGCCGTGGCGTCGCCCGCGGCCTCGTGACAGATCACGGAGGTCACACAGGCGTCGATCTTCTGGCTCTGGCTCGGCTTGGCGAGCACGTACCGCTCGGCCGGCCGCGGGGCCTTCCTCGCGTTGCGCACGTGCACCTGCGTGAGCGAGCAGCCGTCGTGCCGGAAGGTGCTGTCCGCCTTGTTGATGTCGGTCAGCAGCCGCTCGGCCGCGGCGTGCATCTGCACTGGGCGGTAGGTCGCCCAGCGGAGCACCACGGTCTCGCCGTACTTCGCGGCCCACTCGTCGATCTCGGTCTCCCACCACGGCGGGTCCGCGTACATTCGGACCACGCGGTACTGCGCGAAGACCCGGTCAATGGCCGCGGCCACCTCGAGCCGCGGCACCTGGCCGCCGTGCTCGGCGGGGTTCCAGATCATCGGCCGACCGTCGGAGAAGGTCGGCGTGAACTGGTAGCCCTCCTTGGTCTCGCACCGGATGGCCGTGTGGTCGTCGACATCCGAGCCGTCGAAGCCGACGACGACCTCGATCCCTTCCGGGACCTCGCGGGGCTCCGCCTTGGCGTCCCACTTCTCGATGTCGGCCCATGCGCCGGCGCCGTAGACCATGCGGTTGCCGAAGAAGCGCTCAGCCTGTGACGGGTCGGTCTCCGCGATCTCGGCGGCCTCGGCCTCGATCGCGTCGATGTCGATGTGGTCCGAGCCCTTGTAGACGTAGACCAGGATCTTGCGACGCTCGGCCTTGTTCTTCCAGCTCAGGTGCTTGGGGGGCTCCCGCCAGAAGCGGAAGATGTCGGTCGCCTTCGACTCGAGCGTGCGCTGCGCGACCGAGTCCTCGGACGGGTCGGGCGCGTTCGTCGTCTCGATCGCTCGGCCGCCCATGCCGGCGAGGCCGCGGCGCTGGGTGGTGGCGACCTTGCGCAGCTTGTTGACGTCGTTCCAGGTGCCGGTCTCGTCCATCAGGACGAACGACACCGGGTTGCCCAGGCGGGACAGTGCGCTCGAGGTGACCGCGTCGATCCGGCCCTGGTCGCCGATGCGCGTGAACTCCTCGCCCACGCGCAGCAGCTCGCTCAGCGGGCCCTGCTTGACCATGCTCTTGAGCGGGTCGTAGACGTTCGCGACCTGGTCCGACGAGCTCGCCGTGAGCTGGATCAGGGGCATCGGCCACGGCCGAGCCATCGGCTCGCCGTGCTCGTACTTGTACCACCAGCCGCACGAGCAACCCCAGTCCGCGCAGCGGTACTTCTCGCCGCCGCCGGCCCAGCCCCAGAACACCGCCGGCCCGACCGCCTCGTTCAGCGTCCAGGTGGCCGCGCCCGGGCCCTTGCCTGACTTCTGCGGGCCGATGACCAGCGAGCGTCGGTAGTGAAACGCCGATGCGAGCTGCCCGATCTTCGCCTCGGGCTTCACGCGGTAGTGGTTGAGCGTGACCCAGGCCTGCCAGTCGTAGGACACCCACGGATCCCCGGCGTTGAACCGGTCCGGGATCACGCAGTGCTGGCTGATCCACGACTCGACCAGGGGTCCCAGCGAGGGGAACTCGGGGATCTTGTTCCCGTCGATGTCCCAGAAGAAGCCGGTCACCGCTCCGCGCGGAAGCGGTTCCGCGCGTCGATCACGGGCGAGGGAGGCTCGTCGTCCTCGTCGGCGGCCTGCGACGGCGCGGTGCCGATCTTCCACTTGAGCGAGTGCATGCCCGGGACGGTGATGCCGAGGTTGTCGGCCATGCGCATCACCAGCGTGCCGAGGGTCGCCGAGGCGTCAGGGAGCTCCACCTCGGTGAGTCGGCGGGTGTAGATCGCCAGCTCGAACTCGAGGCCGAGGGCCTCCCACATCACGGCCTGCGGCTTCTTCCACAGGCCGCGCCAGATGTAGGCCTCACGCGGGGTCGGCTCGCCGGCCAGCGGCCAGCGGGGCTCCGGTCCCTGTCGGCCCTCCGCGGGGAGGGTCACCCACTCCCCCGCGTCGCGGGAGCGACGCAGCGCGTTCGGGTCGGGCGCGGGGCCAGACCGGGTGCGTGCACCACCTCGGGGCATGATCGTTCTCCTGTCCGCGTTGCGCGGTCGTGAGGCGCCGGCCTTGCGCCGGCGTCCGGTAGCCCCGCCGTTAGGCGGGGCCGGGTCTGTCGCCGAGGGAGCAGTGCCGCACCTCGGGGAGGTTCCTACGGCGCATGCCACCCTCCGGGCTGGTCTCGAGCGGTGCGCTGCGAGTGATGGGAGTGGCAGAACGGCCGGAGGTTCGACCAGTCGTGGCCGCGGGGCGCCAGCGGGCCCAGGCCGTCGATGTGGTCGGCGTCCGTCGCCAGCAGCGGGCACCCCGGCTCGGAGCAGAACGGGTTCTCGTCGAGGAAGTCCTCGCGCGTGCGGCGCCAGCGCTTGTCGTAGCCCCGCTCGGCCGCCGTGCCGCGGCTGCGGTCCGCAGCTCGAGCGCAGTCGGCGCAGCGGCCAGCGTCGGTGAGGTTCGGGCAGCCGGGGCGCGAGCAGACCTTGAGCCGCCGTGGCACTACCGCTCCCGGACGGTCACCTGGAGCGTCCGGTCGTCGATGCGGCCGGCCGAGGTGGTGACCCGGTTGGTCACCTTGTAGGACTGGCCGGCGGTGCCGCCGGCGAGCCAGACGACGGTCTTCTCGCCCTCGATCGTCTCGCCGCTGGCCGTGAGGCCCTCGGGGACGATCCACGTCGAGGCGGTGATCGTGTCGCCGTCCTCGAGCCAGGCCGACCAGTCGATCGCGTAGTCGAGCTTCGCGTCGGGGTCCTTCGTGAAGTAGATCATCAGACGACCGTCGGGTCACCGATCTCGAAGTCGACGGCCGGGATGTTGGTCGTCGAGCCCGAGGTCAGCGCCGGCGAGCTGGCGTCCACGTCGGTGCGGGCGAGCAGGCTGGTCCCGTCGATGACGCAGTACGAGGCGGGCGTGCCGGACGCGGTCACGGAGACGCCGTTCTTCGCCGCGACGGTGACCTTGCGGCCGTCCACGTCACCGTTCGCCTTCGTGAAGTCGCCCGAGGCCAGCGTGGTCGTCGCCAACGAGGCGGCGAGCACTCCGGCGCGGTCGGCCGGGGCGCCGGAGCAGATGTGCAGGGCGTTGCCCGTGGCGATCTTGTCGAGGGCGGCGTCGAGGACGGAGTCGTTGAACAGGGCGGCCATGAGGGCTCCTATGCGGTGATCTTGCGGGGGCTGGCCGCGACCGAGGCGCGGCGGGCCTCCCCCGCGACTGCGAGGCGACGGCCCTCGGACTGAACTTCGATGCGCCGGGCCTCCGCCTCGGCCCGGACGAGCCGGGGATCCGGCTGGAGCGAGAGCGTGCGCTCCGCGGGAGGCAGCGGGATGAACGGCAGGATGAGGATCCGCTTCGCACGCGCGAGAGCGCGCGCCCGCACCACCGCCAGGTCGACGACCTGCTCGACCGGCGCGGCCGTGGCCCGCGAGCTCGCGCGCGCCCCGCGGACCGTGAGCTCGAGGATCGAGGCGACCCGAGGTGACGTAGCCCGGGAGCTCAGGCGGACGCCGCCGACCTGCATCGGCGAGACCTGCGTGAGCCGCGGCCGTGAGGCCGAGCTCGAGCCGCGGGCCTCGCGGACCTGGATCGGGACCCCGGCGACCGTGAGCTCTGGCCGCTCGGCGCGCGTAGCGGCGCGCGCCCCCGAAACCTCGAGGTTGACGATCGGCGCGACCCTCGGCGAGCTCGCGCTCGTCGACAACCGGGCACTTCGGACGACGAGGTCGCTGCGCTGTGCCAGCTCCGGCGCCGTCGCCACCGTCGTGCTCCGAGCGTCGTGCACCTCGGTGAAGCCGATGGAGGAGACCGCCGGCAGGCTGGCCGTGGCCTCCGATCGTGCGCTCCGAACCACGAGCTCGTGGAGCTGCTCGAGCGCCGGAGAGCCGGCGCGCGTCTCGGCGCGCGCGGCCCGAACGACTGCCGCCTGGGCCTGATCCAGTACCGCGGTGTCCGCAGCGCTCTCCGAGCGAGCGTCGTGGACACCCACCGGGGAGAGCTGAGTGATCAGCGGTGTCCCGGCCCGTGTCGCCGACCGAGTGTCCGGCATGACGACGGCGGAGCCCTGCGTCAGGAGCGCGGTCTCGGCTCGAGCCTCGGACCGTGCACCGCTGACGACAGCCTCGGTGAGCTGCGAGAGGAGTGCCTCGTCGGCCCGGGTGGCCGCCGCAGCGGTCCGGACGGCGACCGGCTGCTCCTGCTCGAGCACCGGGGAGCGTGTGCTCGATGTCGACCGCGCGTCCCGAACGATCAGGGAGTAGGCCTGCGAGAGCGTGGGTGCTGTCGCCCGCGTCGCGGCTCGTGCTCCGAGGACGACCGGCGTACTGGCTTGCGCCAGCGTGGGCCCCTCGGTCCGCGAGCTCGAGCGAGCGTCGTGGACGACCGCCGGGGAGTGGAGCTGGGAGATCTTCGGCCGGTCGGCCCGCGAGGCTGCGCGCGCCTCGTCGAGCACCAGCACCGACCGCTGCGACAGCAGCGGCTTATCGATCCGCGTGACGCCTCGGGCGTCGCGCAGGACCAGCACTGTGCGCTGCGTGATCACCTTGCGGTCCGCGCGCGTGGCGGCGCGCGCGTCGTGCAGTGGCAGATTCACCGAGGTGACGGCGTAGGTCGCCGACAGGCTGACCCAGTCCAGGCTCACCGTGCTGGAGACGTTCTGGATCCACCACGTGGCGCCGAACCGGACCTTGAGGTTCCCGGCGTTGGCCTTGGCGATCGACAGGCCGCTGCGCGTGAACGACGAGGTAGTGGCCGAGGTGCTCTTGGTTAGCGCCTGCTGGGCGCCGATGGCCGTGGCCCCGTCGAACAGTTGGGCCTGCACCGAGTTGACCCGGGTGGTGTCGCTGACGAAGCAGCGCAACGCCACTGTGATGCTGCTGATCTCGGCGCCAGCCGGCAAGGCAGTGTCGAGACCGAACGCTGCCAGGTCGCACTGGTACGTGGCGTTCGCCTGGTTGCCGGTCAGGACAGCGTAGTTGCCGGCCGTGGAGCCGGTGGCGTTGCCGAGGTTGGCCCAGGAGCCGGAGACCGCCGTCGCGGACCCGGCGTAGACGTCGGGCTGGACGGGCATGGATCCTCCGGGGTGAGTGGACCAGGCGGGAATCGAACCCGCGTCCGCCAACGGTCCGCGTGCGGCCTTCGTCGGCGTCGACACCAGGCTCTGGCCCGTGCGCACCGCCGGCGCCCGAGTGGTCGGGCCGCCCGGCGGCACGGCTTCCGGATCCCCCGCGGTGGGATCCAGCAGGATCACGCCAGCAGTGAGCCTGGGGCTCAAGCTGGCGGAGTGCGCCCGCCGGGCTCCCGGTATACCCCGGGTCACGCGGTCGGACGGCTTCCCGACGCCCACGGCGTCGGACGATTCTGGGTAGACCCCGCCTTAACCGGCGGGGGGTCGACCCGATCGGACCCGATCTGGCCGCCCTTCAGGGGGCGGCCGGTCCGATCGACCCGATCTCGGCCGCCCCTCCGGGGGGCGGCCCGGTCGGTCGGACCTATTCGGCCCGACCTCTTCGCCCGCTCGATTGCGTCGCTCGCTTCGCTCGCTCGATTGTAGTGCGGGCCGCGGAAGGATCGGTCAGTCTCGATCCGAAACTAAGCTTGCCCGACGCGGCAAGCGCTCCCTGGCGGGCGCTTGCCCTCACCCAGGCAACCACTCCGACCTCGGCGATCTTGCTCTGCTCGGCCGTCAACCCAGGCAGGTCGGACGCCGCGCGCTCGAAGCGCGGCGGAGCGCCGGCAGCCCGGCGCGGAACCCGTGTGAGCACCGCCGCCGGCGTTGCTCCATTCGGGATACCCCCCGGTTCTGAACCTGCCGCACATCTCGGAGCCCTCCCCAGCGGTCCCGAGGCGAGGGCCGGCAGGGGGTACCCCCCGGGGGTAGGGGTATGCGAAGATCAACGAGAGCAGTGCTCTTGCCTGGTCGGAGGGGGTTGACAGAGCGGTGCTCTCTGTGGCAGCGCCGCTCGGCGCAGGATCCTGGACGTCGGCCGGCCGACGTGGTAGCCGCGGCGCCGGCCAGGTCGGCGAAGACGATGATCATGCCCTTGACCTGCGGATATGCCCTTTGCACTACCCCAATCAGGTGACAGGGGTTGCGCATGCTTGCCGCGCTGGGCAAGCTTGGTGGCAAGCAAGGACGAGGGGCCAGCAGGCCAGAGGGCAAGGCGAGGCAGGGGCCTCGCACTAGGTAGGGCAGGGCCTCACCACACGGTGGGGACACGGACTACCGCACCTGTTCGTTGAGAACTCAATGCCCGGTTCCCTCACTAGCCCCCCTCACGGGGGAGCAGGGATGCAATGGGGCGTCACGCTTCTGCCAGCGGATGGCAGCACCTTCCTTCCTTCGTACCGGCGTGCGAGCCCAGCTCGCGCGTTGGCACTGGACCAGGGGGGATGGATGGAGGGGGGCGAGCACGGGAGTAGCGGGCATCGCGCCTGGCAAGTACCAAGATCGGGAGGCAGTGTGTGCCCGTGAGGGAACGTCCACCGTCGGCAGGCTGCAACGTACAAGGGCCTCCGTCCCTCTCCATCCCTTCCCCCTGGTCACGGTGCGAGCACCGGTCACCAGACCAGCGCCGGCTAGGAAGGGTGATGATCATGAGCAACAACGACCGCGTAGAGCTGGACACCTACACGGACCAGCAGTACGGCGCGTTCGTCCGGCTTGCCGACGTCGTCGGTCCGGACGCCATGGTCGATGCGTTCCCCAGCGTCCCGGGCGTCGAAGCGATGGCAGCCCGGTACCGGTCCGAGGAGGACGGGGGCGACGACTGATCAACAACGGTGGCGCTGGTCGAAGGACCAGCGCGCGCCGCCGGTGATCAGCCGGATCACGAAACGGAAGGGTGATGATCATGGGGGACGTCTACGCGGACCGCTGTACCGAGTGCCACCACGGCCTCGGTTGGGTGACCGTCTACGTCGTTGACTTGCTCGGCGAGCCGACGGGCGACACGTGGCAGGCGCCGTGCAACGGCGAGGCCCACCGGTGAAGCGGATCATGGTCGGCCTGGTGGCCGGCGCAGCGATCATCTTGACCGGCGCGTGCGGTAGCCCGCTGGTCAACGTGACCACGGGCGACGTGTCGGAATCGGCATGGGACTGCCTACTCGGGAAGGGATACCGGGGCGACCCGACGGACCGTCGGGAAGCGCTGGTCAACGTACGCGACGCGGACGTGCGGTGGTGTGAGCAGCACTGATCAACAACGGTCGGGCACGGGGACACCCGTGTCTGCGCCGCCGCTGATCAGAGCGGACAACCTAGGAAGGGTGATGATCATGTGTGAGGGCGCATACGCGGTCCGGATCGACGACGCGGTGATCAGCGTCGTGCACATCGGCGAGGTTGCCGACCCCACGTCGTGGGGGATGCGGAACGCCTACGCGTACGACGTCTTCGTCAAGGGCGACCGATTCCACTCCGGCACGGACCTGCGGTCCGGCGTCGGTGACGCGGTCGATGCCAGGGCGATGACCGGCACGCTGCTCGCCTTCCTTGAAGCGGACGCGGAGGCGTACCGCCACGGGATGGGTGCGGAGCCGGACGACGGGTGGATCACCGACGCGGCAACCGCGGAGTGGTGCTACCTCGTCGGTGACGAACTGTCGATGGCGCGGATCGAAATCGAGGAGGGCGACGACGACTGATCAACAACGGTGGATCACGGGCGCAGGTCCGTGGTCGGCCGCCGCTGATCAGGCGGAACCGACGGAAGGGTGATGATCATGGGCTACAGCTACGTCAACTCATCGGCGCAGTACACGATCGACCTGCCCGGCCGCGAGCCGGAGTGGATCTTCGTGGACGTCGAAGCGGTCGGGGGCACGCGTCGTCAGCGCGCGGCCGGCATTGCCGCACGGATGCGCGGTAAGGGCTTCGAACGGTTCGCGGTGAGCTACAGCGAAACCCCCGGGTTTCAGACCGCAACGTCTGCGCGATACCGGAAGCCGATCACAGACTGATCAACAACGGTGGTGCAGGGGGTGACCCCTGCCCTGCCGCCGGTGATCAGCCGGTCCACATTGCCTCTTGTGGCAAGCAAGCGATGCTTGCTACGGTGAGGCAAGCAAGCTACCTAGGAAGGGTGAACACAGTGAGGATCCACAGCGACAACCTCTCATCCGAGGACATCTATGCCGCCGCTACGCGGGCCGGCGTGGGCCTGTACCGGATGGAGGTGCGCGGTTCCCGATCTCGCAAGCGCGCGTTTGACGTGATCTTGGAGGGGTCCGGACGGACCGGTACCCGGTACGGGCAGAACCGAGACATGATCGCGGCCACGTGGGACGAGTGGGGGATCTTCCTGGCGGAGGTCTTCCGCCGGGACCCCGGCGCCACGATCCCGACTGCCTACCGCAGCGCGGACTACTTCCACTGGGCCACGGCCGATCGGTTCCGTGAGCTGCGCGTGGAGGACCAGCACATTCGGCACCGGTGGGACGGCTACGGCCGGTCGATCACCGGGGCATTCCAGGTCCGTGACTGCAAGTGCGGTGCGCGCATGCGGTTCGAGGCACGCGCCGGCGCATGGGAGAACGAGATCAACTTCTCCGTCAACCGCGAGGCGATCAACGCACTTGTCTGATCAACAACGCTGGTCCACGGGCGCGAGTCCGTGGGCACGGCGCCGCTGATCAGGCGGACCACGAAACGGAAGGGTGAACACAGAGATGGCTACCAAGATCAATCAGGAAGAGCGCGACGCCGCGATCAAGCAGCTCCGCGACCTGTTCCCGATCGGGTCCACCGTGCGCACCGTGCTGCGGCACGTGTCGCGTTCCGGGATGACCCGTGCGATCTCGATCATCGACGCGGACGGCGACGACGTGAGCTACCTCGTCGCCCGTGCGACCGGTGACCGGATCGACAACCGCTACGGCGGGATCAAGGTGGGCGGCTGCGGCATGGACATGGGGTTCGCCCTGGTCTACGGCCTGGCGCGCACGCTCTACCGCGACGGGTTCCCGTGCAGCGGTGAGCAGTCGGGCCCGAACCGATGCCCGGCGAACGACCACGCGAACGAGTGGCGGAACCCCGACTGGACGCCGGGCCGCATGCACAGCGACCCCGGCTATGCCTTGTCGCACCGCTGGATCTGATCAACAACCGTGGGGCACGGACTCGTGCCGTGCCCACGCGGCCGGTGATCAGCCGGACCAACCGACGGAAGGGTGAATCATGATCGAGACGACGGACCAGGCGTTCGCCGAGGCGATCCGGGCGGCCGTGGCCGAGCGTGGGGAGGACTACGTCTACCCCCGCGAGTGGCGCATGGGCAACGCGACCAGCGCCGACCTCGACCGACCGCAGGCGCGCGGCACGTGCCGTTACGCGCGGCCGGACGGCGTCCAGGGCGGGGCGTGCATCATCGGCGCCGCCTTGCAGCGCGTCGGCGTGCACGTGACGGACCTGTTCGAGCTGGACGCCACGGCGCCGGGCGCAGAGTCGGCCCTCGCCGCGACGGTGACGGGACTGTCCCCGCGGATGATCGGGGCAGCCAGCACGGCGCAGAGCCATCAGGACCGCGAACTGTCGTGGGGCCTGGCACTGGAGGCGTTCGAGCGCGAGCTCCGGATCCGCGACGAGCACGGCGACTGGTTCACGTGCGAGGAGCACGGCGGAGCCATGACGCAGGACTGCGACTGCGAGCCCTGATCAACAACGGTGGTGCACGGGCCTGGTGTCCGTGCGCTGCCGCTGCCGATCAGGCAGAACACACAACGGAAGGGTGAGGAAGATGGTCGACAAGACCACGCGCGAGGGTGCCGCGCTCTTGGACCTGCTGGCAGGGTGCTGGGAGGCCGCGGGTGTCAGCGGACGGTGGGACCGTGAGGACGTCGCCGACCTGGTCACGCAGACGCTCGACGCGCTGCACCTCGACTTGACGCACCCCGCAGAGCAGGACGGCGGGACGGGCAAGGCCGAGGACTACAGCCTCGAGATGCTGCGCGCGTTCGCCCGCGGCGAGGGGGTCCACCCGAGATCGGAGGCGACCTGCCCGTGCGGCAGCACGGAGCACGAGCTGGACACGCACCCGACAGAGCAGCGGAAGGGCTGGACGCCCGTGCTCGGGGAGTACGTGATCGACGACCCGATCGCCGAGCACCGCGACGGGGAGCACGACGAGGACCCGCAGCCGGAGTGCTGCGCGGCCTGCCGCGAGGACTGATCAACAACGCTGGGACACGGACTCGCGCCGTGTCCTCGGCGCCGGTGATCAGCCGGACAACCAACGGAAGGGTGAAGATCATGAACGGAGACACCACCACCGTGTACTGGGTCGCCGACGACGGCGACCTGGACACGCTGACCCTGTTCTGGACCGAGGAGCGCGCGGAGGCGTACGCCAAGATCCACGGGCAGGAGTACGGCGGGGTCGACATCTTGTCCGACTCCGCGGCGGCCCAGCTCATCATCGACACGGGCGCCGAGGCGGACGAGGAGCGCGAGCACAGCGACCGGGCGCGGTACGTCACCGAGCAGGTGAAGCTGTGGATCGCCAACGACGGTGAGTACTACGAGGAGGCGCGCGGCGCGCTGCGGCGTGGTGGCGTCGCCGGGATGCAGGACTACCTGACCGGCGTGCTGCGCGACGCCCGACACGAGTCGGACGCCGCGTGGCACGTGGCCCAGGAGCTGGCCCCGAACGACTACGACCGGATCCGGTGGACCGATGTCGTCGACGAGCTGGTCGGGGAGTGAGGCATCGATGCGACTGATCAGCGTCAACGCCTTCGTCCTGCTGTTGATCAGCCTCACCATCACGCTGGTCGTGATGGCGTGCACCGACGACAGCACGGCGGCCGACAACTGGCCGACCCCGGGGAACGTGCACTCATGGGTGGCGAACCGATGACCGCGGCGTACGACGAGCTCGGGTTCATCTACCGGGGCCGACTCATCGCGCCGGACCCCGGCTCGATGCCCGACGACCTGTGGTCGTGCCCGGAGTGCGCGGTCCCGGTGATCGGGACGGACCGGGTCACGCACCTGGCCTGGCACGAGCGACAGAACGAACGATTCAGCTACCTGGACGAACGACTCAGCTACGTGGAAGGAGCCTGACCGGATGACGCTGGCCGATCCCTACTCCCGTGAGGGATCGGCACGGCACCGACGGTCAGTCGGATCGACACCAGAACACAACGGAAGGGTGATCACGAGATGGGCATGGGCAAGAGCACCTGGGACGCGGTGGACACCGTGGTCCCGACCGAGGAGGCCCAGGAGGACGAGGCCTGGGACCTGAACGAGAAGTTCGACGAGATGAAGGGTGGTTCGCAGCGATGAGCGTGCAGACGATCATCTCTCCGCGCCGGGTCCAGCGGATCACCGGCGACCGGACGACCGAGACGAAGGCGCTGTCCCCGCGGGAGAAGCAGGTCATGTACCTGATGGCCCGCGGCTACTCGAACGCGGCCATCGGCGAGGTGCTGTGGCTGGCCGAGGACACCGTGAAGACGCACGTCCGCCGGATCTTCGGCAAGCTGGACGCCGTCGACCGCGCGAGCGCTGTCACCGAGGCGTTCCACCGCGGCATCCTCTGGTCGGTGGGCGGGCGGCTGGCCGTCCAGCTCCCGGCCGGCGAGATCCCGGTGGTGACGGTCCGATGATCGGGGCGGAGTTCGAGACCGTGACCGTCGGCCAGCTCGCAGCCGCAGCGCGGCGGGCCGTGGCCGAGCTGGGCGAGGAGGCCTCGGTCCTGATCAAGATCCCGGCCCGCTACGACCGGGAGACCGGCGCGGAGATCGCGCCCGAGCGGGCCGACTGGCTGATGACCGCCGTGCTCGACCTCGGGTCGCGCACGCTGGACCTGCGGGGGGCTGGACTATGAGCGCCCCCGCGTTGACCCTGTGCGAGCAGTGCTGCCACGCCATCGCGCCGGGTGAGCCGTTCGTGCTCGGGGTGACCGTGCTGCGGGACCCGGACGGGCGGATCCACGAGGTGGCCCGCTACGTCCACGCCGGGTGCTTCGGCGAGTTCCACGCTGCGGTCATCGTGCCGGAGCGAGCTCGAGCTCGGGGTGCGTTGTGACCCGGCCGGCGGGCCGACCGGTCACGATCCGCTTCGACCAGCCCTTGTGCTCGTGCGGGAAGCGCACCTTCACGAAGGCCGAGGCGGACAAGCAGCTCCGGCAGGCGCGCGAGGTGCGCGCCGAGCACGGCGGGTACAAGCAGGGCCGGGTCGAGTGCCGGGCCTACGAGTGCACGCCGGGCTCCGGACACTTCCACCTCACCAGCCAGCCGAAGCGGAAGCGGGCACGGCGGTGAACCGGGTGTGGCGGGAGCCGATCTCGGACAGGCCCGGGGCTCCGCGTCCGATCCGGTACGCGCGTGCGGTGTTCATGCTCAACGACGGCAACGGCCACGCGACCCGGCCGGTGCACCTCGGCTGGTGGAAGTACGAGCACGGCAAGCCTGCGGCGTGGCGCCCGTGGCGCCCACGCTGGTACCGCCGGGCTCTCCGGCAGCGGGACACCTACTGCAAGGGGGAGCGATGAGAACGTATCTCGCCCGGGTCACCCGGGACGGCAAGTTCTGGCACATCGACATCCCCGAACTGGGCGTCGTCACGCAGGCGCGCACCGACGACGAGATCGAACCGATGGCGCGCGACGTCATCGCGATCATGCTCGATGTCGAGCCCGACTCCTTCGCGCTCGAGATCAAGCGCTAGACTGCGGGGGCGTCGGAGGCGAGGCTGGGGGCGTTGTTCACCCTTCCTCCCTGGCCCCTCCGGCGCCCTCGCGTCCAACAACGAAACGGCCCCGGCCTCCCATCAGGGAGGACCGGGGCCTTCGTCATGTTCGGGGCCCGCTACCCCCGACGCGGGTCGAACGTCGGCATGCCGGGGATAGGCCAGTACCTGTCGAGGTCGGTGCGCTCGCCGTGCGGTTCGAGCACGCTGCGCAGCTCCCCCACCAGCGGGTACGGGATGTCGTCCTCGTGCAGGTCGAGCGCGAGGTACTCGCTGATCGTCCAGGCCACGTCCGCCCGGTCGACGCCGATCCAGTCCGCCACCTGGTCGAGGGTCACGGGCTGACGGTACGTCGGCCGGGCGCGCTGGTCTACAGGCCTTGCGCCGCGATCTCGGCGGCCAGCTCCTGGGCCTCGGCGTCGGTCAGGCACTCCGGCCACACACACGGGGCCGGACACTCGTGCGCCATCCACGTGCACTCGCGGTGGCACCCGCACTCGTCGCGCTTGTCCTTCACGCTGCCGCCACGAAGACGATGCCCATCACGAGCACGGCCAGCACGAGCGCCGCCAGTAGCAGGGCCACGGTTCCACGATCGAGCTTCATACCGTCACTCCTCGGTGTCGCAGCACGTCAGCCGGCACCTCGTCGGGCCAGCCCTCGGGTCGCCACAGCGGGCGGTTCGGGGGAGCGATCACGACCACCGGGCGCGGCAGCAGCACCGCCGTCTTCCCCGCGGTGCGCAGGCGCAGGGCGCAGAGGTCGCCGCACGTCTTCCGCAGCCGGAAGTCCGAGGCCTTCTCCTTCTCGCGGCGCACGAGCAGCGCCCCGCACGCCGGGCACTCTCGGTCCGGCAGGGCCAGCCGGCTCGGCGCCGCCTGCCCACGGGCCTCCGCGGCCGAGCACACGCGCGAGCAGAACCGGTCCTGGCGTCGACCGAGGGTGCCGGTGCAGTCCTTGGCCTGACAGTAGCGAGTGGTCACCGGGTCTCCCCGGTGTCGCCGTCTGCGGGGACCGGCATCCCGAGCAGGGCGCAGGCGGTAGGGCGAGCCCAGGCGACTCCGACGGCGCCACGGGCGTCACGCAGGTCGGTGGCGAGCGCCCGCAAGAAGCGGCTGCCACCGTGGTAGGCGCGCTCGGCCGCCGCGTCGAGCCGATCAGCAGCGGCGGCGAGTTCGTCCGTGGTCGCTGCCGGGTCGTTCCCTGCTGTCGCAGGCGGGCCAGCGGCGAGCAGCCGGACCTGCCTAGCGGTCTCCACCAGGAGGTCTTCATCGCAGCCGTCGTACTCGCGGTGGTAGGCGAGGACTTCGTCCAGCGTCGCGGCGATCTCCGTCAGCTTCGCCACCTCGACCGGGACCGTGCGGGCCGGTGCGGTGTCGTCCGGGGAGGACGACGACACAGCCGCGCTGCGGTACGCGTCAACTGCCCCGCGGAGCTTCATGACCTCGCTGGTGTAGTTCCAGCGGCTGGGCGACTGGATGGCGTCCAGGAAGGACTGGGCCGCGTCCGCGAGGGCCGAGGCTGCGGTGTCTCCGGTGGGGGACGAGGCGGTCATGCGGTACCCCCCGTCGGAAGCGCCGCGCCGAGGACGTGGTCGACCAGGCGGGCGGTCAGGGTGTGACCGCCGAACCGGTAGCCGAAGCCCTCCCAGTCCAGCAGCTCCTTCGCGAGGAGCTCGCCGACCGGGCCGGGGTAGAGCTTCGTGGCCCGGAACGCAGCGGCGCGGATCCGCATCTTCTCGTGCGGGTCGAGCTTGTCGGCACCGCTCTCCGGCCGGATGGCCGGCGGGGCCGCGGGGATGGTGATCACAGCGTCGGACTCCAGAAGAAGACGATGTACATCAGGACGCCGGCCATGCCGGCGAGGCTGCCGAACAGCACGATCAGCCCGGCCAGTACGAAGGCCCGGACCAGGAAGGCGATCACCGGCGCCGCACCGTTCGCGGGTAGTGCGTCGCGTCGGCGACGTGGTACCGAGGGTTCCCGCGCGAGTCCTTGCAGGCGGGGAAGCTGAACACCGCCCCCTCGGAGAGCTCGAGGATGTCGTGCTCGACGCCGTGCTCGCACGGGCTGACGACGCGCAGGGTCACCAGGGCCCGCTCATTCGGAC
This sequence comes from Pseudonocardia sp. NPDC049154, assembly GCF_040648315.1. Taxonomy (NCBI): domain Bacteria; kingdom Bacillati; phylum Actinomycetota; class Actinomycetes; order Pseudonocardiales; family Pseudonocardiaceae; genus Pseudonocardia; species Pseudonocardia sp. NPDC049154. The sequence goes on along the minus strand of NZ_JBEZDN010000030.1, from coordinate 26,734 downwards.
TGGTCACTGCGCACCTCCAGCGGAGCTGGAGTGCTGGGACGCAAGCTCCGCTTGCATGTCGTGCCGGTCCTCTCCGTGGTCGTCCCACCAGGCAGTGACGCCGGCGTCCTGGACGGCGAGCAGCCGGTCGCGGAGGATCTCCAGCGCGTCGACCTTGTTGCGCAGCAGCTTCGGGTGGTTGATCGACTCGACGACGATCTGCGTCGGGACGTGCCGGACCCGGACTCCGGCCGCGCTCTCGTGCGCACGCTGGCCGAGGTGGCCGATCCGCTCCACGATCAGGTCGGCCTCGGGGATCGAGACCGCCTCGCGGCGCCAGGCCTTGAGCTGCTCGCCCGAGGGCGTGGCAGTCCACTCCCCCGGGCGGCCGGCCGGCTTCGGCTCGATGTCCTGCGACTCCAGCCAGCCGACCAGCCTGTCCCAGAGCGCCGGGTGCACGGCGAGGCGCGCGTACTGCGCGGTGCTCACCGCTCTCCCTTCGGACCCCAGTAGTAGGCCTCCAGTGCGCGGTACCGCTTCGCTCCCCACTTCCGGCGGAGCGAGCGCTGGATCCGGCGGCCGATGTCGCAGAACTCCGACTGCCCTCGCTTGAGGTGGCATGCCAGCCGGTAGACGTCGGAGTGTCCTTCGACTCTGATCGTCAGGATCGGATCGCCGTGCTCATTCCAGCGGACGTGCTTGCGGATGCTCACCCGCTCACCACCGCCCAGCCCGGCTCGGCCTCCAGCACGACGAACTCCTTCGGCTGCTGGCCGGGGAAGTGCTTCACGATCGTGTCGTCGAGCTGCTGGACCTCGACGCGCACCTTCTCGACGACGTCCCAGCACATGTTCAGGGCCGGCTCCCCGGCGAGTTCGATCTCGCCGCCGCGGCGGATGCCCAGGGCGTAGACCTTCACGCCACGACCTCCCACTGTCCGACCGGTGCCCGCTGCACGGCGACCTCCATCTGCACCCCGGCCCGTGCGTACTGCGCCCGGAGTCGGGAGGCGACGCTGCGCGCCGCGCGGAGCGTGCGGTAGGTCCGGGGCCGGCCCCAGCCTGTGCCGGCCCAGCGCCACGAGCCGTTCGCCGTGGTCGGGTCGGACGGGGTCTCGACGACGCGGTACAGCTCGCCGGTGAACACCGGGCGCGTGGTCACCCACCCGCCTCGGCCCTGGTCGGCGTCGGGGTCGAACACCATCGGCACGCCGTGGTCGACGTCGTACTGCGGCCGGCACGCCTCCCCCATCGGGGCGCCGAAGTTGGTCCCGTCCAGGATGAAGCGGACAGCCCTGCGGGCACCCTCGTTGTGGTGCTCCCGGATCGCCCGCGCCCGGTGGTAGATCGCGACCAAGCCGCGGAAGTCGGGCGCGCTCACGCCTCGATCACCTGCCCGTACTGCGTGTTGACCACCGAGTAGTCGCCGAAGACCGAGGGGGCCTCGTCGTAGAGCGCCTCCAGCAGCAGTAGCGCCAGCGCACGGATCTGCGCGTCGGCGTGCTCGCTCCCCCGCATCCGGAGGATGTGCCGCCAGGCCCGGTAGTTCGCGGTCATGACGAGCTTGGTCTCGGTCATCGACTGCGCGACCTCGCGCGCCGCCTCGCGGGCCCGCTTGCCGGTGATCCCGTGCGCCTCCAGCGTGGCGGAGAGCCGGTCGTAGGCGAACGCCACGTCCTCGTACGACTGGAGGATGAGACGCTCGACGGTGATCGGCTCCTTGGTCTCGGGGTCTCGCGCCCCGACCACCGGCTCGTGCAGCAGGGGCTGCACCGTCGGGTGCACCACGAGTTCGACGTCGGCGAGGTCGACGTACCGCTGCGACAGCTCGCTGTACGCCGTGCCGGCGCGGTGCCGGATCATCTCGTGAGTCAGGGAGCGCGACACGCCCTCGATGTAGAACGTCGCCGAGGCGTGTTCGAGCACGGAGCCGTGGTCCTTGCCGATGATGTTCTTCCGGACGTAGTCCCGGGTCTTCCGGGTCTCCGGGTTCTTCCGGCCCCACGCCTGGTAGCAGGCCCGGCCGGCGAACTCGACGAGGTACTCCCCGTCCCTGCTCACGCCGGCCTCCTCGCCCCAGGGGAGGAAGTCGTAGATCGGGGCCCTGACTTGCGTGGCCGCGACGAGGGTGACCTTCATGCCCGCCCCTCCATGTCGAGCACGAAGCGCGCGCCCATCGCCGCTACCTGCACGGCCTCGGCGATCGCACCGTCGGCATCGTTCGCCTTGACGTCGTCCCAGAGCTCGTCGACCTCCTCGGCGATCACGGCGTAGCCCTCGTGCGCCGAGGCGAACGGACCGAACTTCGCAGTAGCGCGGACCAGCTCCTCGCGGACCAGCGCCATCACCGCGTCGATCGCGGCCTCCTTGCTGAACGTGTTCATGCTGCGTCCCTGACCTTCCGGGCCCGCCGGCGCTCGCCGCCGAGCTGGCCGCCTGTCTCGGAGTTGCACGACCCGCAGGCGGGCCGGATGTTGTCGCGGCGGTAGGTGCCGCCCTCGCAGCCGGGGATCTTCCGATCGACGGTGAGCGTCGAGTCGTCCAGCTCGGTGCCGCACCGGTAGCAGGGGGCGGTCTCGCCATCGCCGAAGGTGGAGAGCAACCAGGCCCGGCGGGTCCGGCGGTTGTACGAGCTCCCCCGTGCGTTGCGGTTCGTCGTGCCGCGGTAGGTCACAGCCGGTCGCTCACGAGGGCGATCTCCATCGGATCGAAGTCGACCCGCTTGATCTCCTCGTAGTCGCAGGAAGTCACCATGACCACCCGTCGGCCACCCCAGTCCTTGCTCTGCTCGCGGACGTACTGGAGGGCCGCGAGCAGTTCGTCGAGGGTCATGCCTGCTCGCCCTTCTTCACCCACGGCAGGCGAACCGCGGTGCAGCCGCGGTCGATCGAAGCGGCGACGTAGCCGGGCTCGACCACTCCGGCGACCGCCAGGGCGTGAAGGACGTGCTGGTACTTGGCCCAGCTCACCGCCTTGTCGATGAACAGGTGGTGGTGCCCCGGGGTCGAGCTCTCGAGCACCCTCACCGGGTGGTCGATGTCGAGCACGATCTTGTGTTCGTCGAGCAGCTCGGTGTGCCCCTCGACCACCGAGGTCACGAGGTTGATCGCGTCCAGGAGCTCGAGGTCCGCGCCCTCGTTCAGCTCGTAGAGCTCGATCTGCTCGGGGCCGCCGTAGTCGGCCCACGTGAAGTCGACGACCCCTACTGCCTGCCCCGGGAACGGGTTGACCTTCTCGACGGGAGCTGGCTTGTCTGCGATCTTGAGCAGGGCCTGGAGGCGCAGCACCTCGGCCTCCAGCTCCGAGACCCTGTCCTGGAGCCTGTCGCGCTCCATCGCGAGCCCGACCTTCTCGAAGTCGATCACGGCTGGTACTCCCCTTCGGGCCAGACCACCCGGGCGATGCCGGCGCCAGCGATCAGTCGGCGGCAGCCGTCGCACGGCTCGCGGGTGATGTAGAGCGTGGCGCCGATGCGGTCGGCGCGATCCGTGTAGAGCAGGGCGTTCTGCTCGGCGTGCAGGGCGACACAGGCCCCGGCCCCGGTGTCGTACGACGACCCGGGCGCCACAGTGGACTGACGGCGCGGACAGGTCTCACAGCCTGGTTCGCCGGCCGGGGCCCCGTTGTAGCCGGATCCCCGCACCCGGCGGTCCTGCACGACGACCGCCCCGACCTTCGACCGCTCGCAGTCGGAGCGGCCAGCTGCCCACCGCGCGCCGTCGAGGAAGTAGTCGTCCCACGTCGGGCGCTCGGGTGGCGGTGCCGGGACCGGAGCGCGCTGGTCGCGCGACGGCGGGAGGAAGGCCGGGTCCGAGTAGTCCCGGTGGGCCGGCCGGCTCGCCCGTCCTCCCGCAGGGCGTGCCGCCCCAGCCGCACCGGTCCGAACAGCGGGTCGGTCGGGTCGACGGCGACCAGCTCGCCGGTGGCCGGCTCCGGCTCGGTGTCCGCCTCGAGCTCGGCCTGGGCCTCGTCGAGGGCCTTGATCCGGCCGGTCGCGTGGTCGATCTTGGAGGCGATCAGCACCTTGTGGGCGAGATCCTCGGCTTCGTCGGAGAAGCAGAGGTGCAGGTACTTCGGCTCGGCGTCCTCCGAGCCTGGCGCCGGCGTCAGCTTGAGGCCTACGCCTGACGCAGTCGGGACGACGTCCTCGATCTTGAGCCGGAAGGACACGGCCTCGGCCAGTGCGGCGAGCTCGTGGTCCTTCACGAGGTGGGCGTGGCCGCCGATCTCCAGCAGCCAGCGTCCGTCGAGGACCCGGGTGAACTTCATGCTTGCTTCCTCCTGCAAGGTGGGAGCGGAGCGGTGTACACCCGGGCCCCCGAGGACTGTCAGATTCACCAGGCACGGTTCCGCATGCGGATCACCTCCCATGCTTGCCGCGTCGTGCTAGCATCAACAGGTGTACAGGACCCCGTGGACAGATCGGTCGGAGCAGAGCCCGGAAGGAGAGCGGCCCAGGTGGATTGCTAGGTTCGGCCGCGTGAGCCGAAGGCCGTATGCAGGACAGATCGGGCGCGTGCAGGGCACAGACGGCCCGCCCCCGCTCCGGCGCCGGTGGCGCCTCGGACGGCGAGGAGCGGACCCGTTCTGGACCGGCTTCGACTTCTCACCGGGCGAGCGGCCGGTGCGCGTGCGCCCGTGGCTGGTCCGGTGGCTGACCGGCGAGCAGCGCGAGATCCTGGCGAACCGGACCCTGGATCGACGGCTCGGACGGTTCCGCGGTAGCGGCTACGCGGATAGCTGGCGGCCGTGAAGCACAGCGCGCCCGCCGTGGATCGGGACGACCTCGGGCCAGACCTTCGACCCCTCGACGTGCAGCATCGCGAAGCCCTGCTGCCAGTTCGCCACGCCGCGGAAGTCGAGATAGTCGGCCTTCCGTAGGTCGAGCAGGCACCCGGCCTCGAGCCAGAACCGGGATCGCTCCTGCGTGTCCCAGCCGACGCCGAGCCGGTGCGTGTGGCCCTGCACGATGCTGTGGCCCAGGCGCATCCGCTCCTTGTAGGCGGACTGGCCGGCGGCCTGCTGCGTGCTGGACAGGCGCTTGCCGTGGATCGCCCGCACGCCGGGGGCGATGCCGTAGGGCTGATCCATCAGCTCGACGCCGAAGCGCTCGAACTCGAGGAGCTCGGGGACGGTGCGCGCCACGCCGATCAGGGCGGGCGCGTACTTCTCGATGTAGTTCTGGATCCGGTCCTCGTGGTTGCCGAGCAGGAACCGGATCGGGCCGCGGTAGACCGCGCGGATCCGCTCGAGGGTCCGGATGCCGGCCGCGGCCTCCTCCTCCAGCGAGAAGACGTACTCCTCGGCGAGGCCGCGCGACCAACGCGCCGGCGCCTTGCAGTCGAGGAAGTCGCCGAGGATCATCAGCTCCGCCGGCTGCACCGTGGCGAGGGCCGTGATGAACACGCTGACCGCGCGTTTGTCCTCGTAGGGGGCGTGCGTGTCCGGCATCAGCATGATCGTCTTCATGTGCATCTCTCTCTGAGGGCCTCTGGGCCCTGCTCCAGCACCAGCGAAGTGACGTCGTGCCCGTCCGGCATGGGGACCGCGCGGGCGCTGTCGATGTGGTCAGCGAGCCGCTCAGCGAAGCTGCGGCCCGCTTCGTCCCCGTCGCCGATGACAAGGACCCTGCGGTAGCCCTCGAAGCAGAACGCCCAGGCGTCGGCCCAGCCCTTGACGCCGGGCACCGCGACCGCCGGGATGCCCGCCTCGGTCGCCACGATCGCGTCGAGCTCGCCCTCGGTGATCGCGATGACGTCCGACGCGACCTTGAGCGCGCCGACGTTGTACAGCCGCTGCCCCATACCGGTGTGCGCGAGGTACTTCGGGCACTCGACGGCCTTGCAGTCGCTGTGTCGCAGGCAGCGGAACTTCATCCCGACCGGTCCCCCGCGGGGCACGAGGTACGGGATCGCGATGCGGCCCGTCATGCTCTCGTGGTCCGGTATCGGGTCAACCACGAGCCCGAGCTGGTAGCTGTAGATCTCGGGCAGGTCGATCCCGCGGGCCCCGAGGTAGTCGAGCGCGTGATCGTCCTCGAGTAGCGCCTCGTGGTACCGCTCGGTTGCCTCGGCGAGCAGGCCGCGGGTCGCCGACGGGAGCACCTTCGATACAGCCACGGTAGTTGCTCCCGATCAGTCGAACATCGAACTCATTCCGCCGGCCTTCTTCGTGGCCGGCGCGTTGTCGGCAGTGGTGATCGACTCGCAGATCTCCACCGCGGCCTTGTAGTCGCAGCCCTCCTGCCACATCACCAGCCCGATGGCGTCCTCGGAGCGCTCCATGCAGACGTGGCAGCAGAACCGCTGGGCCCCGTGGTGGATCGAGGCGGAGGCGTTGCGGTCGCCGTGGAACGGGCAGGCCATCGGCGACCAGCCGCCCCTGTATGTCGGGTCCCCGCCGTAGTTCTCGACGATGTCCGCGATCGGGAAGATGGGGCTCTCGTCCCTCACTCTGGCCTCACCTCCCGGGTGAGCTCGTCTCGCCAGGCCTTGTGATCCGGCGGGTAGCTCAGGCCCATCTCGCCGATGCACGCCGCGCACCGGCCGACCACGCGCAGCAGGGACAGCGCGCCGCAGCGCACGCAGCTCTGCGGCAGCGCCGTCGTGGTGTCCTTCTCGTCACTCATCGGCCCTCGGCCTCCGCGGCGACCTCGGCTGCGATCGCGATGTACACCGACCGCAGCTCCTGCTGGTCGGCCCAGATCCGGCGCTCGATCTGCTCCCGCTTCTCGCGGAGCCAGGCGAGCCGGGCCTCCCGCTCAGCGTTCATCGGGATCCCTCCAGTGCAGCAGTCGACGCTCGAAGGCGAGCTGGACGTCGAGGTCGAACGAGGCGACGGCGCCGCGCATCGTCATGATCAGCGCCTGGGCCAGCTCCTCCGGCGGCGTGTCGCCGTCGAGGAACTTCCGGCACGACGTCATCCCGTCATCCACCCCGGAGATCGACACGTCGATGGCGATCAGGCCCTCGCCGTCGTCGTCCCCGCCGTCGTCGCCCTCGTCGAGCTCCGGCGGGATCTCGTCCACGATGCGGAGATGGGTCACGCAGCACTCCCGACGTAGAGCACGTGGTACACGGCCCCGCCGGGGCCGCGATAGACATCGGTCACGATCTGATCGTCGGCCGGGTCGGCCGGGTCGGTCGGGCCGGCCCAGTCACCGGGCCCGACCTTGACCAGCGCGGAGTCCGAGGTGATCTCGTCCTCGTGGTCCCACTGGATGACCACAGCCGTGCCGACCGGCAGCTCGTTGACCCGCTCAGCCGGCACGACGTCGCCGGCCTTCCACTCCGTCACGAGACCTCCTCGGGTCGCCCCGACGGCGGGGCCGGCGGGTGCTCGATGTCGTGGTAGTAGGGCTCCCACAGGAACATCGGGTATGTCGGCCGGAACGACGGGTTCACCATCCAGTTCGGCACGGCGCTGACCCGGTGGTAGGTGCCGACGCCGGTCACCTCGACCTCCTCGGCGCCGATCGGCTTCTCGACCCATCCGCCGCACATCGGGCCGCCGATGAGGTAGGCGCGTTCGATCACGGGAGCCTCCCGAAGTACATGCCGGCCCGGACCGCCCGCTCGCCCACGACGGTGCCGAAGGTGGCGGCGTCGATCATCCGGCCGTTGCCGATGTAGATCCCGACGTGCGTGGCCGGGTAGTTCTCGAACACCAGGTCGCCGGGCCGGGCCTGGGCCGCGGAGATCCGCGTCGTCCAGTTCGCCTGCGTCGCCGCGGTGCGCGGCGGGTTGTAGCCGTGCGCCCGCAGTACCAGGTAGGTCAGGCCCGAGCAGTCCAACCCGGCCCGGCTGGTGCCGCCCCAGACGTACGGGACGCCGAAGTACAGCCGGGCCGTCGCGATGATCCGCTGGCCCATGCTGGCGTCGGTCGGCACCGCCTCGGCGACCGCCCGCTGCGTGGCCACCCGAGTCGCGGGTGGGGGTGTCGTGCGGCGCGCTGTCGTGGTCGGTGGCGGCGTCGCAGTCGTCGTCGGGGGCGGGGTCGCCGCCGAGGCCGCAGCCTCGACGGCGCCCGCTGGGCCGACCACCGGTATGGCCGGCAGCGTCCCGGTGACCTCGGGTTTCGTCATCGTCATGGGCGGGGCGGGCAGGTCGGGGATGACCGCCTCGCGCCGGACGACGGCGATCACCGCACCGAGCATCGCTGCCGCCGAGCCTGCGGCTGCCGCCTGGAGCACGCGCCTCCAGGGCGACGGCCGCTTGCGCCGGTGCCTGCCGCCCACTACAGGACGACGTCCTGCCCGGGGAAGATCAGGTGCGGGTTCGCCAGCCCGTTCTTCTCCGCCAGGGCACGCCACGTGGTGCCGCTCCCCGCGGCGATCTCCGACAGGGTGTCGCCGCGCTCCACCTTGCGGTGCTTGCCGGCAACCGCGCCGGCGGCCGGCGTGACCCGGCCGGTGGCCCGGTCGTACCGCGGGTACTGGACGAGCGCACCGAGGTTCGACGGGTCGCACGCATCGAAGCTCAGGTGCGCGACGTCGCAGGTGTAGCTACCGGTGCCATCGGCCGCCCGACCGGTGTCGACCGTGGCCTGGCGCGGCGTGGTCGTCGTCGGCTTCCGGGTCGTGCGCGGAGCGTCGGTGGCCCGCTGCGGCAGGGCCTTGCCGATCTTGCTCCCCCAGCAGCCCTTGCTCGGGTTCCAGTCCGCGTAGCTACCGCGACGCGCGGCGATCCGCTCGGCGACGATGCGCTGCTCGGCCTTGGTTGCCTGCATCGCGGTGGGCGCGAACGCCGTGCCGCCGTTCGCCCGCCACGTACCGTCGATGATCTGCCAGTAGCCGGAGGCCGACGAGCTGCGGTTCTTCACGTTCTGGTTGCCCGACTCGCACTGAGCGATGACGTCGAGGTCGCCCGACCGCGGAGCCTCGGCCGCCTGGGCCTGGCTGGAGGTGAGCGCCGCGCCCCCGAGGGCGAGCGCGCCGGTCGTGGCGACGATCGCCACGTTCCGGCCGGTGTGCGTCGGTCTGCGGTGTCGGCCGCGGTAGAAGAAGCCGGTCAGGATGGTCATGGTGGGGGAACCCTTCGTGTGGGGATACGGCGGGCGCCACGGGTCAGATGGCGCCCCCGCTGTTCACTCCGGCAGGTCGACCGGCTCGACGTCCTCGATGACCTCGATGACCGGGACCTCCGCGTCCGAGCAGGCGTCGAGGGCCTCGACGACCTCGGGCTGGGAGAAGTAGTCGCCGAGCATGCGGTAGATCGCCTCGGCGTCGGCGAGGGTGTAGCGGATCACTGCCGGCCCGGTCGTGATCTTCATGAACCGGGTGTACGGGCGGTTCGGGTCAGCCTCGATCAGGGTCCCGTTCGAGAGCTTCACTCGCTTCGCCTGCTCCATCGACAATGCCTTTCGCTGGGGGGTTCCTGAGATATTCCGCGCCCCGCAGGAATGCTTCGGGGTCGTCGCGGAAGTGGCCGAGCACCCGCTTGTTGCATGTGGTGCAGCAGAGGCCGCGGGTGCATTTCCCGCACGTGGGAGTCGTGGGGCAGCAGCGGTGGTCGTGGTCGACGGCGAGGCGTTTCCGGCGCTTCTCGTGCGACTGCGGAAACTGTGGCCGGCCCTTCGCGCGCTGACAGATCGCGCACGCCCCGCCCTGCTTGACGTAGATCAGCCAGTAGGCGACAGCGGTCAGTCGGTAGGTCTGCCAGATGTGCCGGATCCACGACGCCTCGCGTCGGCGGTCGACCTCATCGCGGTGGCAGCTCGCGCACCGCGGGCCCGGCTTGTCCAGCCGGCGTGTCGTCGAGCCGCATCCCTTGCACGCTCTACGTCTCGACCCGGCCATCGGGCCAGACGATCGTGACCGGCCGGCCGAGCCGGCGCGCGTAGCGCACCGTCGACCAGGTGCCGGAGCGGGTGCGCTCGGGTCCGTCCGGCACGGCGATCAGGCACTCGGTCGCGTCCACGATCGCGCGGTTGCGCTCGAGGTACGGCAGCGGCTCGTGCATGACGTGTCCGGCCGTCCAGGCCCGCATGCCCTGCTCGGTCGGCGGGTGCACGTGCACGATGAAGTCGTGGGCCTTCGCGATCCGCGCAGCCAGTGCGTCCGCGCCGACGCAGTCGCCGTGGTGGAGCTCGAAGTCGCCGTACCACAGGGCGCAGCCGGCCAGTAGTCCGGTCAGTGCGTCGCTCTGTGGATCCGTCGGCGTCAGCCTGGTCCCGGTGAATCCGATCTTCACGGTGCCTCCCCGCTGGTCACTCGGATCAGGTGCACGGTCAGCCAGCACCAGAACGCGGTGAAGGCGGCCGTGGCCGGGCGGCGCCACCAGCGCCGCGGGTGGATCCCGAGGAGCCTGCGCAGCGTGCAGCTCAGCGGCGGGAACAGCTTCGGCCCGAGGGCCAGGTACTCGAGCACGGCGAACGAGCCGATCACGGCGGTCAGCCACGCCGGCCACAGCCGGCGGGTCACTCGTCGACCTCGAGCACTCGCAGCTCGTTGATCGGGATCTCGACGACCTGCACGTCCACCACCGGGAACACGGCTCCGCCGTTGAGCCGGGCGAACTCGGCCGCGGACTCGCGGGTGGCGAACTTCGGCGCGGCCGGCGGTTCCGCCTGGAGCACCGTGTAGAAGCTGACCTTCACGGCCTACCTCCGGTTGATCCGGCGCGAGCGGCGCGCCACCCGGTTCTTCGCCCGGCGCTGGGCGACCCGGCCGGGGTCGGCGGTGCCGGCGTACATCGGGCCCTTGAGGTTCAGCGCCCGCAGGATCGTGAACGAGAAGCTGGTCGGCTCGAAGGCCGCCCAGTCGGTGGCCTGGGGTGCGACCTCGGTGCGCATCAGATCGGCTCCCATCCCCGGTCCTCCATCAGGCGCCGGAGCTTCTGGGCGAGCGGGTTGAACTTCGCTCGCTGCTCGATGTAGGCGGTGACCGCGTCGAAGAGCTCGGGGTCGTCCTTGCGGTCGAAGTCCGGCCGCTCGATCGGGTCGTGTCCGTTGCCGTCGGGGACCTCGAGCTGTCGCTCGAGCCAGGTGCGGAGTGCCATCACCAGTCGGTCCCTTCCTCGATCACGCGCTTGGACAACTCGGGGAGCATCGCCAGGCCCCAGGCCATGTCGAGCGCCCGCTCCGGCCCGAAGCCGCACTCGTAGAAGCTCTCGGCGAGCGTGCGGACCGCGGGGTCCAGCTCGTCGTGCTGGGCCCGGTCGATCAGACCGGAGCCCGGGAATCCGTCGTCATTGTGAGACGCCATTTCCGATTCTCCAGTTCGTGGGGTGCGCATTGTCGCGGATCTGCATTCGCTCCATGTCCGCTTGCAGGCAGAACGTAACACCGTGTCCCGACGGATCGGCTGGTCCGAAGCGATTCTTGACGACCGACACCGCGATTTCTCCGCGGCCCTGACGGAATGCGGTGAGGATCAGCGCGGGGAACTTCGAGAGCTTGCCCGAGACGCCGCCGAGGGGGATCGCCTTGTCGCCGTCCTCGAACTCGCCGACCGCGTGGTGGAGCACGAGGATCGCCGTCCCGGTGCGGGAGGCGACGCTCTGGAGCTCACGCATGATGCGCCGGAGTCCGGAGAACTCCTCGTCGTCGAACGCGATGTTCGAGAGGTTGTCGAGCACCAGGATCTCGGGGTACTCGCCCTCGGCCTCGCGGTAGGCGAGGAGGCGCTCCGCGATCTCCCGCTCGTCGGGGCTCGAGGGGAAGGCGAAGTGGACGTTCCGGATGGTGCCCAGTGCGTCGATCGCCCAGGCCGTCCCGTCGGCACGGGCGGCCTCGGCCTGCTCGAGCGTGCACCCGGTCGCGGCGGCGATCAGCCGGATCGACGTCGTGTAGGCGTCGGTGTCCATGCTGGTGTACAGCCCGTGCGCACCGGACTGGACGACGTAGGAGGTGCTCAGGACAGACTTGCCGACCCCGGGGGCGGCCACCAGCATCGCGAGCTGGCCGCGGCGGAAGAAGACGTTCTTCGCCGCTGCACCAGTCCACGGCATCGGCAGCCGCGCCCCGGAGTCATCACGCCGCCGAGCGGCCTGTGCTGCTGTCTGCACCGGGGATGTGAAGGATGCGGTGGTCGTCCACGGTCTCGTCGCCGACGAACCCGGCCTCGTGAGAGAACGGGACCCAGTACAGCCACCGACCGTCGCCGACCTTGATCGCCGGCCGGGCGACCGCGTGCTCGTCCCCGTCGTCGATCGCCACCGTGCCGGGGGGCAGCTCGGCCGCCCGGTCCTCGACCAGGTCGCCGACCTTGAGCGGCTCCGACTCGGGGAGGTGCACCAGCTTCCACTCGCCGACGACGATGCCGCCGTGGCCATAGTCGGTGGTGTCGACCAGGCCCCTGCTGCTCTGCGAGGTCCACGTGTAGCCCCTGGCGGAGCGGGTCACCGTGTTGAACATGCCGCCGCCGTCGTCGTGCACGACCACAGCGCCGACCGGCAGCTCGGCGAGCTGCGCGCCGTCCAGGATGTCTCCGACCCTCACGGCGCTCACTTCCACGGCTCCAGGGTCACGCCGTCGAGCGGCTGGCACTGCTGATGGCGCGGCGTGCCCTTCGGCGCGGCGCAGAACCACGCGGTGTACGGGCCGCGGGCGTTCGTGCCCTCGTAGTGCCGGCGCGGACCGTGGCTGCACATCGGCGCCTGCTGGCCACCGGCGGGAGCGGCGGGCGGAGCCGCGGGCGGAGCCGGAGGACCGGCCGGCGTGGCGGGCGGGGTCGGCGCGGCGGGAGCCGCGGGCGCGGCCGGCGTGGCGCCGAGCTGCTGGCGGACGACCTGCTCGGCGGCGAAGCCCGTCCAGATCTGGTCGGCCCTGACCTGGCCGACCACCTCGGCGAGGTTCGAGTAGGCGTCGTCGGCGCTGTTGCCGCCGACGGTCAGCCAGGCCCCTTCGTGTCGGAGCTGCACGGAGAAGGGAAGGGTGGTCACGCTGCGGACTCCTCGTTGGTAGAGATCAGCCGGACGACGTCCGGCATCTTGAGCTTGCGGATCTCGCGCGTCTCGTAGCAGTGCTTCGCGATGCGCCAGCCGAGGTTGAGGTCGATCCAGTAGAGCGAGATGAGGTCGCGGTCCTCCTCGCCGTCGCGCCCGGCGGGCAGGTGGACGACGATGCCCCAGTCCTGGTTGACGCCGATCGTCCGGCGCTCGCCGGTCTCCTCGTCGTACTCCACCGAGCGCGAGTAGATGGCGAGCTGGGCGGCGATCTTGGCGATGCCGAGGTCGATGCCCTTGCCGGTCTTGAGGTCCCCGATGTACCGGTTGCCGCCGAACTCGTAGATCCGGTCGGCGGTTCCGGCCGCCTGGAGCTCGTCGCACACGAGGAACTCCTCGATCGCCACGCAGCTCATCCCCGCGGTGTACTGCTGGTACAGGTCGAGCTTGCGCATGACCTCCGGCGGGATCGCCGGCGGGAGCTTCTCACCACCGTCCAGCTTCTCGGTGAAGATGTGGACCGCGGTGCCCTTGGTCGACGCGGCGCTCGCGCCCGACGCCTCCTGGGCCTGCTCGCAGATCTTGTTGAGCTCCCGGGTGTCGTCCTCGTGGGCCGACACGCTGAGCAGCAGGTCCGGGCGCTTCGCCAGGCCCTTGGCGACGTTCCGCATCTTCCACTGGCCGATGCCGAAGCCGTCCTCGATCGCCCCGGCCAGGGTGGTCACCCGGGTGTAGGGGACCTCCTTGCCACCGCCGGCCGGCAGGATCAGCGGCCGATCCCACCGATCGCGCTTGATCGTTCCCTGCGTCACGCGGTGTGCCCTCCCCCGCACTCGGTGCAGATCCAGCCGATGCAGTCGCCGTCGTCGTTGTTCACGTCCACGCCGGTTCCGTCGTGGTCGCAGTCGTCTCTGGGGGCCATGCGGCCTTCCCCTCGGCCAGGAGCGCAGCGAAGCGCTCGACCCGTTCCTGGTGGTTCGATTCCCGGGGGCCTCGACGGCCGGTGCACCGGGAGCCCGGAGTCGCTCCGCAGCGGGAGCACTCGACGGACCGGACGGACTCGCGCGGGTAGCGCGCGATCATCCGCCGCAGCGGATGCAGACCCAGCCGATCGGGGTCTTCATCATGTAGCAGCCCTGCGGGCAGGCCATCAGAGGAGAACCTCCTGCTCGCCGCCGCGCTGCTCGGCGCGGACCAGCGAGTCGATCTTCCCGATGTCGTTGCCGGCGAGCACCGCGTCGGGGTGCTCGGCGACGTACAGCGTCAGCGACTCGACAGCCTCGGGCAGGACGAAGATCAGGCCCGTCCCGACCCGCATCGCCAGCTTGGCGACGCTCGAGGTGATGCTCGTGGTGGTGACCACGGCGTCGGCCTCGATCCGGCCGGCCTGCCGGGCGGTGACCCGGCGGGCCCGCACCTTGGTCGGTGCGAGCGCGTCCTTCACGACCTTGCGGAGCGCCTGCGTGTTGCTCAGCAGGGTGATCACGAGTCGGCCAGCCAGTCCATCAGCTCGCCGACCTCGTCCACCAGGTCTGCCGGGGTGCCGCCGTTGGTCAGCGTGAAGTCCGCGCCCTCCATGAGCTCGGCCATCACGGCGTCCTCCGGCTTCGTCCCGGGGCGCGTCACGGCGATCAGGTCGCCGCCGCAGTCGAGGATCCACTCGGCCTCGTTGCGCTGCCGCACATCGGAGACGACCACCGGCTGCACCGCGCGGAGCCGCTCGACCTCGGAGTCCAGCGCGTCCACCCAGATGTCCGGGCTGATCTGCGTGCGGGCCGCCTGGCCCACCTCGATCAGGCGCTCGCGGAAGCCGGGGAGGTTGCGCTTGGCCGGCTCGTACCCGCCGAAGCACCGCTCCGCGATGGCCCAGGCCGGGTCGATAGCGCGCACGAACGCGCGCAGCCGGTCGGCGAAGGCGACTCGCGCGAAGCCGTGCTCGACCGTCAGGAGTGAGGCGACCGTGTCCTTGCCGGCCCCCGCGGGTCCGACCAGTCCGAGCAGCGGGTTCTTATGAGTCACGCCGACCTCCCGGTTGCTTGCTTACAGAGGCAAGCTACACCCGAGGACGGAAGGATCGGTCGGCGTGGGCCGTGTCACGCGACGCGCTGCATGACCTCGGTGAGCGCGACGACGGAGGCCACGGCCGCATCGACGTCCTCATCGGAGAACCCGAGCCCGATCTCGATCTCGACGGATCGCTCCGTGGTCACGATCAGGACGAACGCCTGTTCGATGCTGGTGTTGGTCATCTCGAGCTCCCCTTGGGGAGCCCTGACGCTCTCCCCGAACGCGCATACTTGCCGTGCGGTGACAAGCATAGGCCATCTGCCTGTGTGATTTGCAACCGCTGGCCGGTTCTGCGTAACGAAGAGGCCGCTGAGTCGTTGCAACCTTTCTCTCCGTAGCTAGTGCTAGCGTCCGGATCACGGGGGGCTGGGGGGCACCGGACCGATCACCGTCCGGTCATGACCCGACCCGCTCCGGCCGATCGACCGCGATCGGGCCGCCCTCCAAGGGGCGGCCGGTCGGGCCCGATCTTGATCCGATCGTGGGCCTCTAGCTGATCGGGATCGCGCCTACTAGGGCAACGCGCGCGAAGCACCCATTCGTGTGACACCGGCAAGAAGCTGTAACACGCCGAGCCACGTTCGCTTGCATCTGGCGGCAAGGATGTGCAAGATTGCCTCTGCCACCGACGCAGCGGAGCGCGAGCACCGCGGCACCGAGGGTGAACGGTTCCGAGGAAGGGTGAAGACATGACCCGCGAGCAGATGCTCCATGCAGAGGTCTCCCGACGGCTCCAGGCAAGCGGAGCGCCCCACGACTACGACGCGGTCACCGCGGCGATCAGGGGCATCAGAGAGGACGTGGCTGGTTTCCTCGTCGCGTTCGCGCTCGAGATGGTGAAGTGCCCGAACACCGACTGCGGCTGCCTGGCGGCAGCCACGATCTACAACGCGATCGCGACCGAGGTTCGGGAGGCCGCGTGAACGCCACCGAGGCCCCGAGCTACCGTCGCTGCCGCAAGCGCCACCTGGTCGTCGACGAGAACGCGATGCCCGACGGCCGGTGCCGGCGCTGCAAGCGCCGCACGGACAACCGCTCCAAGGCGCTCCAGGCCGGCGTGCCGCTCTGCCCGCAGGGGCACGGGCTGGTCCCGACCGGGCTCACCGCGGACGGGGACTGCCTGGAGTGCAGCACGCTGCCGCCGGCACCGGCGGAGGACTGGCTGGACTGGGCCGCGGTGGTGCAGGTGATCAACGGCCGGCAGCCGGTGAGGCGACTGACGAGGTACGAGCTGCTCTGCGCGATCGTGACGGTGGCGCGTCGCAACGACTGGACGCGGGCGATGGCCGCGGACTGGCTGCGGTTGAACACGGTGCTCGAGATCCCCGAGGACGACGGCCAGTACCTCGAGCTCGAGTGGGCCCCGCGGAAGGGGCTCCCCGTGATCACGGCGAACGAGGCGATCACCCGGGAGCTGCGCCCGGACCTGCTCGTGGCGGATCACGCAGGCGAGCTCAGCGAGCAGGGACGACCGCTGCACGACGACATCGTCTTCGGGGAGGGGTCCGAGGACGACGACTGGCGCGACGGCTTCTCCGTCGCGTAGCGGGGTGGAGCTGGTCTTGGTCCTACTGGGCTGAGGCCAGCTCCCCCTCGCGGTCGGCGCTAGCGAGCACCGAGTTGGGGTCGTCGCTGGCGCGACGCTCGCGCAGTCGGAACCCGGCCGCGGTGTCGGGGAAGTAGTCGACGACGTAGTCCCCCGGCAGCTTGTCGAGCATGTCCAGGAAGCTCGTCAGCCGCTGCCTCTGCCGCTCGGTGAGCGGACGCTCCTTCGTCTGCGACACCGTGTAGAACGAGATGGCCTCGTAGAGCCACCCGGTCTTGTGTCGCGGCTGCACCTCCCACGGCCAGTCCCGCTTGAACACGCGCGGGGTCGTGGCGCCCTTGAGCTTGAGCGTCACCGCCTGCCGGCTCACGCCGAACATCTCGGCGATCTGCTGGTGTGTCATCCCGCGGTCCACGAGCTGGAGCAGTCGCGGGACGTCCGGGAGTATCTTCCTTCCTGCCATCGTGTGTGCCTCTCCTTGTGTCGGCCCCTTTGGCCTCGTCGCCGCGCCACATGCTTGACATTGCAGCAACTAAGGCAAGCTTGCCAGTACGGCTAGTTACACGCAACAAGAGCAAGTAACACGAGGCCGTGATACATCCGAAAGCCCGATACTTGCCGCGACGATCGCCCAGGTCAGAAGTGCCGTGGTAGTTGAAGTAGACGACGACGTCGAGGCCCGCGGCGCGCCAGCCCCGGATCCGGTCGGCCCACCCGTCCAGGGCCTCCGGGGTGTAGCCGCTGACGTAGAGCTCCTGGTCGCCGTGCAGCCGGACGTAGACGTGGTCGGCGGTCACCTCGGTGAGGAACGGCCACTTCCCGGCGGTGTCCGCGACCACGAGCGCGACGTCGTACTCCCGCAGCAGGGCGAGGAAGGCCGGGTCGCGGAAGCTGTCGTGCCGGACCTCCACGGCGTGCCGCAGCGGGCGGTCGGCGTCGGTCTCCAGCAGGTTGCGGCCCTCGAGCCGCTCGTCGTGCTCCTTCGCGAGGTCCGCCGCGGCGGTCGTCGTGTGCGGGAGCAGCTCCAGAAAGGCCCGCATCCGGTCGGCGTCGAAGCGCATCCGCGGCGGCAGCTGCCACAGCACCGGGCCGAGCTTGGGGCCCAACGCCAGCACGCCGGAGGCGAAGAAGTTGGCCACCGGGGTGCGGACCTCGCGGAGCTGCTTGAGGTGGGTGACGAACCGCGGGCCCTTCACCGCGAACAGGAAGTCCGCCGGGGTCTGCGCGCGCCAGCTCACCCAGCTCTCCGGCCGCTGCAGCGAGTAGAAGGAGCCGTTGATCTCGATCGACGACACCGCGCGGGACAGGTACTCCAGCTCGCGGCGCTGGGCGAGGCCCTTCGGGTAGAACACGCCGCGCCACGGGGGGTACCGCCACCCCGACGTCCCCGTGCGCACCTCCGCCACGTGGTCATCCTGGCCTAGGGTGCGGCAGGTGCGCAGCGAACCCGTCCGGCCCGACGACGGCTATCTCCGCGCCCTGGTGGCCGCGACCGAGCGGGCGGTCGCCGACGCCGAACCCCTGGATTCCGACCACGCGGGCGCCCCTGCCGAGCTCCGCGAGCCGGTGGCCGACGCCGTCGTCGAGCTGAGCGACGAGCTGGTGGCGCTCAGCCGCGACCTGCACGCCCACCCCGAGACCTCGTTCGACGAGCACCGCTCCGTCGCCGCCGTCGCCGACCTGCTGAAGCGACACGGGCACGAGGCCGAGACCGGCGTCGGCGGGCTGGCGACGGCGCTGCGGGTCGGCGTCGGGAACGACGGCCCCCACGTCGGCATCCTCGCCGAGTACGACGCGCTGCCGGGCATCGGGCACGGCTGCGGCCACAACGTCATCTGCACGACGGCCGTCGGGGCCTACCTCGCGCTGGCCGGCCGGGCGCCGGGCCGGGTCACCCTGTTCGGCACGCCCGCCGAGGAGGGCGGGGGCGGCAAGGAGACGATGGCGCGCGCCGGGGTCTTCGACGACGTCGACGCCGTCGTGATGCTGCACCCCTTCTCGCACGACGTCGCCATGCACCCGTTCCTCGGCCGTCGCCAGGTCGAGATGGTGTTCCACGGCGTGGCGGCGCACGCGGCGGCCCAGCCGTTCATGGGCCGCAACGCCCTGGACGCCGCCGTCGCCGCCTACACCGGGGCCGCGGCGCTGCGCCAGCACCTGCCGCCCGGCGACCGGCTGCACGGGGTGTTCACGGACGGCGGGGCGCGCCCCAACGTCGTCCCGGACCGGGCGGCGCTGATGTTCTACGTGCGCTCGACGGAGCCGGACACGCTGCGGGACCTGGCGGCGCGGCTCACCGCGATCGCCGAGGGCGCCGCCCTGATGCACGGCTGCGGTGTCGAGCTGATCTGGGACGAGAAGCCCGCCTACCTGCCGATCCGCCACAACCGCACGTTGGCCGGGCGGTGGGCCGTCAACCAGCGCGACTGCGGGCGGTCGTCGCTCGCGCCGGGCGTGGTGCCGGAGTTCCTCACCGGCTCGACCGACCTGGGGAACCTGAGCTACCGGATGCCGGCCCTCCACCCGATGCTCGCGATCTCCGGCCCCACGGCCGCGCTGCACACCGTGGAGTTCGCCGAGGCCGCGGGCGGCCCGGGCGGCGACGCCGGGGTCCGCGACGGGGCCCTCGGGCTCGCCCTGACCGCCCTGGACTACCTCGCCGACCCCGCGCTGCGCGAGGCGGTGCACGCCGAGTTCGAGGCGCAGGGCGGGGCGGTCGACGTGCCGCACTATTTCGACTAGGCCGTGTCTCTCAATGCGGCGCCGCCGGGCCCCGGTGATCCACGTCGTTCCCGGCAAGGCAGCCGGGCCGCCCTCATACCGGGCGTATTCGGGTGGCCCGGCAACGCCGGCGGGGACGGCGTGGGCGCCGGGAGCGGTGGTGGCGGGTTGGGAGACACGGCCTAGGCCCAACTACGCTCGACCCGTGGATCTCGCCCGCGCCACGCGCGCCGTCCTGGACTGGCCCGTCGACCACGTCGCCGCCGCGGTGGTGGGCGCCGACGGGGAGGTCCGGGCGACGGCGGGCGACCTCGACCGGGAGTTCCGCCTCGCCTCGGTGACCAAGCTGCTCTCCGCCTACGCCGTGCTCATCGCGGTCGAGGAGGGCGCGATCGAGTGGGACGACCCGGCCGGGCCCGAGGGCTCCACGATCCGGCACCTCGCCGCGCACACCTCCGGCCTCGCCTTCGACTCGGACGACGTCCAGGCGAAGCCGGGCACCCGGCGGATCTACTCCAACGCCGGGTTCACGGTGCTCGGCGACGCGATCGCCAAGGCCAGCGGCATCGCGTTCCCGGAGTACCTGCGCGAGGCCGTCCTCGCCCCGCTCGGGCTCGACGCGACCGAGCTGCGCGGCCCGGCCGGCTCCGGCGCGTTCTCCACCGCCGCGGACATGGCGCGCTTCGCCGCCGAGCTGCAGGCGCCCACGCTCGTTGCGCCGCCGACCTTCGCCGAGGCCAGCCAGGTCGTCTTCCCCGGTCTCAACGGCGTGCTGCCCGGCTACGGCTCACAGCGGCCCAACGACTGGGGGCTGGGCTTCGAGATCCGGGACGGCAAGAGCCCGCACTGGACCGGCACCCGCAACTCGCCGCGGACCTTCGGGCACTTCGGCCAGTCCGGCACGTTCCTGTGGGTCGACCCGGACGCGGGCGCCGCCTGTGTGGTCCTCACCGACCGGAAGTTCGGCGAGTGGGCCACGGAGGCGTGGACGCCGTACAACGACGGGATCGTCGACGCCCTGTGAGCAGCCCGTAGGCGCGCGGATCCGGATGGTGATCCACGACACCCCCCGGATCCGGGAATCATCCGCGGGGCCCGCCCGTTGAACCCCATGTCCGAGCCGGGCGAGCAGTGTCCCCGGGCCGCAACAGATAAACGCCGCCGCGGAATACCGTACGGCTGGAGCCGCGGTGCGCCACTCGCCGCGAGGCGACCTGCGTCCGGCTCGGACCCCATCGTCGACCAGGGAATACCTCCCTGCCGGCGTGGGTTGGAAGAAGCGTCCGGATCGGGCGGACACCGTGTCCCCGGGTCTCAACCATCTGCCGCTGCGAGCGGCCACGCGCCGAGAGGCGACCGGCCGTCCGGTCCGGATCCTTCCACCCCTACTTCGCTCGAGGAGCACGCCATGAAGGGCGACCGCGTCGAGATCGTGGTCGACGCCGGCAGCGGCACCACCAAGACCTACGAGGTCGAGGCGACCCGCGCCGGCCGTCGGGTCGACATCGCGCAGACCCGCGGGACCGTCGAGGTCAGCGAGGTCACGCGCGGGGGCACGGCCGTCCGCACCGCGCGCTTCCTGTCCGGTCGCGTGATCGCGCTCGTCGAGCACCCCGCCGCGGACGAACCGGTGGCCGAGGAGATCACCCCGGCCCTGCGCTCGGCCTGACGGGGCCACCCGCAATCCCGTCGCGCCGATCCAGCCGCGTCCGCCACACTGGGCCGGGCGCGGGTGTGATCCACACCGCCCGCCGGAACAGATCCTCCGGCCGGCCCGTTGGACCACGTGCCCGCCGGGCGCGGTCCTCGCCCCCGACAGGCAGACTTGCACAACGATGACCTCCATCCGAGCCACCGGGAACACGGCTGCGCGCGCGGGCGATCCCTCCGCACGCACCGACGTTCCCCTCCCGTCCGGTCCGCCTCCCACCACAGCGACCGGACCCGCCGCCCCGCAGGCCGCGGCAGCGCCCCAGAACGGCAGCGCTGCGGCCCCGGAGAGCGGCGACCGGACCCGCCGCCGTCCACCCCGCCGGCGCGGGTCCCGGGGCCGGAGCGCACCCGCCGAGAGGCGGGGTAACGCGCCCGGCCCCGCCAGCGCCTCTCCCGACGGCCGGTCCGACGGCCGGTCCGACGGCCGGTCCGACGGCCGGTCCGACGGCCGCCCCGCCGACGAGCGCCGTGACGGCGGCCGCGCCGCGGACCGTGACTCCGGTCGTGACTCCGGGAACGGCCGCCGCCGCGGTCCACGCCCGGACAGGACCGAGCCCGCCGCGCCGTCGTTGCCCGCGGAGGTCCTCGCCGACGTCGAGCGCCGCATCGGCGAGCTGGGCCCGCACGACGCGGCCCGCCTGGCCCGCCGGTTCCGCGGCGCCCGCCGCTCCGGCGACGGCACCGCCCAGCAGGCCGTGGCCGACTCGGTCGCCGCGGCCGAGCACCGCCTCGAGCGCCGCCGCGCCGCGGTGCCCCGGATCGCCTACCCGCCCGCCCTGCCCGTCAGCGCACGGCGCGAGGACATCGCCGCCGCGATCCGCGACCACCAGGTCGTGATCATCGCCGGTGAGACGGGCTCCGGGAAGACCACGCAGCTGCCCAAGATCTGCCTCGAGCTGGGCCGCGGCGTCACCGGCACGATCGGCCACACCCAGCCGCGGCGGCTTGCCGCGCGCACGGTCGCCGCCCGCATCGCCGAGGAGCTCGGCACGGAGCTGGGCGACGTCGTCGGCTGGAAGGTGCGGTTCACCGACCAGGTGGGCGACCGCACGATGGTCAAGCTGATGACGGACGGCATCCTGCTCGCCGAGCTCGCGGGCGACCGGGACCTGCTGCAGTACGACACGCTGATCATCGACGAGGCGCACGAGCGCAGCCTCAACATCGACTTCATCCTGGGCTACCTCACCCGGCTGCTGCCCCGGCGTCCCGACCTCAAGGTGATCATCACCTCGGCGACCATCGACCCGGAGCGCTTCTCCCGGCACTTCGGCGCTGCCGGCGACCCGGCGCCGATCGTCGAGGTCTCCGGCCGCTCCTACCCCGTGGAGATCCGGTACCGGCCCGTCGTCGACCCCGACGACCCCGACGCCGACCCGGACCGCGAGGAGATCGACGCGATCGGCGATGCCGTCACCGAGCTGCAGCGCGAGGGCCCCGGCGACATCCTGGTGTTCCTGCCCGGCGAGCGGGAGATCCGCGACACCGCGGACGCGCTGACGCGCAGGAACTTACGCAACACCGAGATCCTGCCGCTCTACGCCCGGCTGACCACCGCCGAGCAGCAGCGCGTCTTCGCCCCGCACCCCGGCAACCGGATCGTGCTGGCCACCAACGTCGCCGAGACCTCGCTGACGGTCCCCGGCATCAAATACGTGATCGACACCGGCACCGCTCGCATCTCGCGCTACTCGCGGCGGCTCAAGGTGCAGCGGCTGCCGATCGAGAAGGTCTCGCAGGCCAGCGCCAACCAGCGCGCCGGCCGCTGCGGCCGCACGTCGGACGGCGTCTGCATCCGGCTCTACGCCGAGGACGACTTCGACGCGCGCCCCGAGTTCACCGACCCGGAGATCCTGCGGACCAACCTGGCGTCGGTCGTCCTGCAGATGATCGCGCTGGACCTCGGCGAGATCTCGGCGTTCCCGTTCGTGGAGCCGCCGGACAAGCGCGACGTCGCCGACGGCCTCGCCCTGCTGCACGAGCTGGGCGCGGTCGACCACGGCGCCCTGACGGCCGTGGGCCAGGCCCTCGCCCGGCTGCCCGTCGACCCGCGCCTCGGCCGGATGCTGGTGGAGGCCAACCGGACCGGCTGCCTCACCGAGGTCCTGGTGATCGCCGCGGCGCTGTCGGTGCAGGACCCGCGCGAGCGTCCGACCGAGCAGCGTCAGGCCGCCGACGAGCAGCACAACCGCTTCCGCGTGGAGGGCTCGGACTTCCTCGCGTTCGTCACGCTCTGGCAGTACCTCGCGGAGCAGCGGGAGGCGCTGTCCGGCAACCGGTTCCGCCGCACCCTGCGCGAGGAGTTCCTGCACTACCTGCGCATCCGCGAGTGGTGGGACCTGCACGGCCAGCTGCGGCAGGCCGCGCGCTCGGCCGGGATGACCGCCAACGACTCGCCCGCCGACCCCGACCGGATCCACCAGGCGTTGCTCTCCGGGCTGCTGTCCCAGGTGGGGCTGCTGGAGGAGACGGACACGAAGCAGCGGGATCCGAAGGAGCGGTCCCGGAAGGACCGACCCGGCGCGCGGGAGTACCTCGGCGCGCGCAACGCGCGCTTCGCGATCTGGCCCGGCTCGGCGCTGGCCAGGAAGCCGCCGCGCTGGGTGATGGCGGCCGAGCTCGTCGAGACGTCCCGCCTGTGGGCGCGGACTGTCGCGCGGATCGAGCCCGAGTGGATCGAGCCGCTCGCCGGACATCTCGTCAAGAAGACGTATTCGGAACCGCACTGGTCGCGCAAGCGCGCGAGCGCCGTCGCGACCGAGCGTGTGACGCTGCACGGCATCCCGGTGATCGCCGACCGGACCGTCGAGTTCGGCCGCATCGACCCCGAGGTGTCGCGCGACCTGTTCCTGCGCCACGCGCTCGTCGAGGGCGACTGGGAGACTCGGCACCGCTTCTTCCACGCCAACCGCGAGCTGCTCGACGACGCCGAGGAGCTCGAGCACCGCGCCCGGCGCCGGGACCTCGTGGTCGACGAGGACACGCTGTTCGAGTTCTACGACCGGTTGGTGCCGGCGTCCGTGGTGTCGGGCCGGCACTTCGACTCCTGGTGGAAGAAGGAGTCGAAGCGGAACCCGGAGCTGCTCGACTTCACCGTCGAGATGCTGGAGACCGAGGCCGCGCGCGACGTCGACCGTTCCGCGTACCCCGACCACGTCGCCGCCGGCGGGCTCACCCTGCCGCTGTCGTACGCCTTCGAGCCGGGGCACCACACGGACGGCGTGACCGTCGACGTCCCGGTGGCCGCGCTGCACCAGGTCGACCCGACGCCGTTCACCTGGCAGGTCCCCGGGCTGCGCGAGGAGCTCGTCACGGCGCTGATCAAGACGCTGCCGAAGACGTTGCGCCGCAACTTCTCCCCCGCTCCGGACCACGCCAGGGCCGTACTCGCCCGGGTGCGCGCCGGGGACGAGCCGCTGCTCGACGCGCTGGAGCGCGAGCTCGGCCGGATGCGCAACGTGCGGATCGGCCGGGACGACTGGGAGCTGGACCGGCTGCCCGAGCACCTCGTCGTCACGTTCCGGGTCATCGACGAGAAGGGCCGTGAGCTGGCCCGGGGCGCGGACCTCGAGGCCCTGCGCGAGCAGCTCGCCCCGCAGGTCCGGCAGGAGATCGCCGCCGCAGGCCGGGACGTCGAGCGGACCGGGCTCACGACGTGGGACCTCGACGATCTCCCCCGCGAGCTGCCCATTCGCCGGGGCACCCACGTCGTGACCGGCTTCCCCGGGCTGGTCGACCGGGGAAGCTCCGTCGACGTCCGGGTGTTCGCCACCGCGGCCGAGCGGGACGCCGCACACCGCCGCGGCGTCCGGCGGCTGCTGCTGCTCGCCACGCCCTCGCCGGCCAAGCAGGTGCAGCGCGGGCTGGACAACAAGACCAAGCTGACGCTGGCCCGCAACCCGCACGGCAGCGTCGACGCCCTGGTCGAGGACTGCGTGACCTGCGCGGCGGACCACCTGATCGCCCGCGCCGGCGGCCCGTGCTGGGACACCGCCGGGTTCGAGCGGCTCCGGGGCGTCTTCGCCCAGCACCTCGGCGGCACCACGATGCAGGTGCTGCAGGCCGTCCGCGCCGTGCTGGACCGCTGGCACCCGGCGCAGGCGGCGCTCGCCGAGCTGCGTTCCCCCGCCACGCGCGAGGGCGTGGCGGACATCCGCGCGCAGCTCGACGGCCTGGTCGGCCCGGGCTTCGCGACCGCGGCCGGGGCGAACCGGCTCGCCGACGTCGCCCGGTACCTGCAGGCCGTCGGGATCCGGATCGACAAGCTCCGCATCGACCCGGCCCGCGACGCGGAGTGGACCGCGCAGGTCCACGTCGTCGCCGACGAGTACGCCGAGGAGATCGCCGCCCTCCCCGCGGGCGTCGATCCCCCGGCGGGCCTGGTCGAGGTGCGCTGGATGATCGAGGAGCTGCGGGTGAGCCTCTACGCGCACCCCATGAAGACCCGGTACCCCGTCTCGATCAAGCGGATCCAGAAGGCGCTCGACGAGCTGTGACCGTTCGAGGTGCCGGTCGGCCCTGCACAGGGCAGAGTGACCGCATGGAGCCGCAGTACGCCCACCTCGGCGAAGCGCTGGGGACGGACTTCTTCTCGGTCCGCGAGCAGTTCACGGACGAGCAGTGGGAGCGGTTCGCGGCCGTCCGCAAGTTCGTCGACGCCGAGGTGCTGCCGGAGATCGGCGGGTACTGGGAGCGCGGCGAGCTGCCGTGGCACCTCTTCCGGAGGCTGCCCGAGCTGGGCATCGTCGGCGAGACGATCACCGGCTACGGCGCGGCCGGGATGAGCCCGCTGGCCTGCGGCCTCGTCCACATGGAACTGCACCGCGGCGACGGCTCGCTGGGCACCTTCCTCGGCGTGCACGCCGGGCTGGCGATGCAGTCGATCGCGATGTGCGGCAGCGAGGAGCAGAAGCAGCGCTGGCTGCCGTCGATGTCCACGATGCAGCGGCTGGGCGCGTTCGCGCTCACCGAGCCGGAGCACGGGTCGGACTCGGTCGCGCTGGAGACCACCGCCCGCCGGGACGGCGACCACTGGGTGCTCGACGGCCGCAAGCGCTGGATCGGCAACGGCACCATCGCCGACCTCGTCGTCGTGTGGGCTCGGGACGTGGCCGACGGCGAGGTCAAGGGCTTCGTCGTGGAGACCCCGGCCGAGGGCTACGAGGCCACCGTGATCGGCGGCAAGGTGTCGGTGCGCGCGGTCTGGCAGGCCGACATCACGCTGACCAGTGTGCGGGTGCCGGAGGAGAACCGGCTCACGGAGGCCCGCAGGTTCGCCGACTGCGCCGCCGTCCTCGCGTCCACGCGCGGGCTCTGCGCCTGGATGGCCCTCGGTCACGCGACGGCGGGCTACGACGCCGCGCTCCGCTACGCCAAGGAGCGCACCCAGTTCGGCAAGCCGCTGGCCGCGTTCCAGATCGTGCAGGAGAAGCTCGTGCAGATGCTGGCCGACCTCACCGGCATGCAGCTGTACTGCATGCAGATCGGCCGGCTCGCGGAGGCCGGACGCCTGTCCCCGACCGTGGCCGGCCTGGCCAAGATGAACAACACCCGGGTCGCCCGCCGGATCCTCGGCACGGCCCGGGACCTGCTCGGCGGCAACGGGATCCTGCTCGAGCACCACGTCGCCCGGCACTGGGCGGACATCGAGGCGATCCACACCTTCGAGGGCACCGAGACCATGCAGACGCTGATCGTCGGCAAACAGATCACGGGCATCGGCGCGTTCTCCTGACTGTGAGGATGGCGTAGCCGGCCCGGTGATGGTGGGTTGGTGCGTGACAGCGGCGGCGTGGCCCTTCTTCTGACTGGCCCCTTCGGGTGCC
>NZ_JBEZDN010000029.1:0-67927 GCF_040648315.1 Pseudonocardia sp. NPDC049154 | reverse complement strand
CCCGCCTCGGCGACGGCCGCCGTGGCCCGCAGCGTGCCCGCGGCGACCGCCGGCAGCCACCGGTCCACCGCCGCGTCCTCGGTCCCCGCCGCCAGCAGCCCGGCGGCGAGGACCGCGTGCGAGAAGAAGGGACCACAGGCCAGGGCGGCCCCCAACTCCTCGACGGCGATGCCGAGCTCGACGTCCGTGGCGCCCGCCCCGCCGTGTGCCGCGGGCACGGTCAGGCCGAGGAGCCCCAGGCCACCGATCCGCGCCCACAGCTCGGGATCGACCGCCGCCGGGCGCTCGATCGTGGCCCGGACCCCTGCCGAACCGGCACGGTCCTCCCAGAGCTCGCGCACCGCGGCGCGTAGCGCGGCCCGATCCTCGTCGTCCACCCGGTCGGCCGGGTCCACCTGCTGGTCGCGCACTCGTCCTCCGCGATCGGGTCCCGGAGGGACGGCCTCGCTGACAGCGGCCGACATTACGTAGACGTATTTGTCACCGTCAAGGTCGTCGGCGCGGCACTGGAAGGGTTGACATCGAGGCATTGAGGGCCACTAATAGGGCGGCAGTTCGCCGCCTCGCGCGGCCTGAATCGGGAGGACACCGTTGTCCCACGTCAGATGGTCAAGGTCCCTCGCCGTCCTCGGCCTCGCGGCCGTCCTCACGTTGTCCGCGTGCTCCTCGGGCGGCCCCGCGCAGCCTGCGGTGGGCCCGGTGGACACCGAAGCCACCCTGCGCATCCTCTACGCGGGTCCGACCCAGTCGCTGGACCCGATCAAGCAGAACCTGACCAGCTCCCAGCCCGCCACCTTCCTGCTGTACGACCGGCTCACCCGGCTCGCGAACGACTTCACGGTGAAGCCGATGCTGGCGACGTCGTGGGAGTTCACTCCCGACGGCAGCACTCTGACACTGAAGCTGCGGACCGACGTGAAGTTCCACGACGGCACCCCGGTCGACGCCGCGGCGGTCAAGGCGAACATCGAGCGGGGGAAGTCCACCCCGGGCAGCACGGTGGCCACCCAACTCAGTGACGTGGCCGCGGTCGAGGTCCTCGATCCGGCGACCGTCCGGCTGGTCCTCAAGCCCGGCGCGGGCGCCGCGCTGCCGGCGGTGTTCGCGTCGAACGCGGGCGAGATCGTGAGCCCCAAGGCGATCGCCGACGGCCGCGATCTCGGTCAGGCGCCGGGGGACGCAGGCTCCGGCCCCTACGTCGTGTCGACGTTCAAGCCCAGCGACACCGTGAGCTTCGAGCGTGCCCCCAGTACGTACTGGGACACCGAGGCGGGTAGTCCCAAGAAGGTCGACATCACCTTCACCCAGGCGGCGGCGACGCGACTGAACGCCGTGCGTGCCGGCAACGCCGACGTCGCCCAGATCAACGGACCCGACGTCGCGACGGCGGACCAGCTCGCCCAGAGTGGCGCGTTCAAGGTCAGCAAGGTGTCGGTGCTGACCCAGCAGGCCCTCTACCTGCGCGGCACCGACCCGCTGTTCGCCGACGTGCGCGTCCGGCAGGCCATCAGTCACGGCATCGACCGGGACGCGATCGCGAACCAGCTCCTGCAGGGCAACTGCACCCCACTCGTGCAGCCCTACCCTCCCGGCCACTGGGCGCACGTCGACGGGCTCGAGAACACGGCATTCGATCCGGATCGTGCCAAGCAGCTGGTGGCCGAGATCGGCACGCCGATCACGTTTCCGCTGACCTACCCGGCCGGATCGTCGTTCGAGCCGGTGGCACAGGTCCTCCAGAGCCAGCTCGCCGCCGTCGGGATCACGGCGACGCTGACCCCGCTGCCGCCCTCCGATGCGGACGCCGCCTACCGGGAGGGACGCACCACCGCCTACGTGGGCTCGCTCGCCGCGGTCGCCGACCCGAGCCAGTTGATCCGCACCACCTACCTGGGCGGCTACAACGCGGGTGACGCCGTCCGCGACCAGATCACGCCGCTCACGCAGCAGGCCGAGAACCCGACGTTGACCCAGCAGCAGCGCGGGGCCCTGTACGGGCAGGTCTGGACCACGCTGGCGGACCAGGCCGCGCTGGTGAACATCTGCGCCACCAAGCAGGACTGGGCGTACCGCAACCCGATCACGAACGTCGACGACATGACGTGGACCTGGGCCGGTCTGTTCGACGCCCGCTACGTCGCCGTGACGAACGCCGGCTGACCCCGGGAGGCCACCGTGCTCACGCTCGTCGGACGACGGATCGCGATCACCGTCCCACTCGTGGTGATCGTGTCGTTCCTGGTCTTCCTGATGATCGACTTCGTTCCGGGCGACCCGGCCCTGCGCCTGGCCGGGGACGACCCCACGCCCGACCGGGTGGAGGCGATCCGGGAGCAGCTGCACCTCTCCGATCCGCTGGTCACCCGGTATCTGGACTGGCTCGGCGGGCTGATCACAGGCGACTTCGGCCGGTCCTTCACCACCGAGCAGCCGGTCGGGGAGCTGCTGTGGGACCGGCTCGGGGTCACGGTGTCGCTCGTCGTCGTGTCCGTGGTGCTGATGGTCCTGCTCGGCATGGCCCTCGGGATCGCGGCCTCGGTGCGGCCGGGCGGGATCGCCGACCGGGCCGTCACCACCGTCTGCTCGGTGCTGGTGGCCGTGCCGTCCTTCTGGCTGGCGCTGCTGCTGGTGGTGTTCTTCGCGGTCGACCGGCCGATCTTCCCGGCGATCGGCTACTCGCCGATCGGCGACGGCGTGGACCTCTGGCTGTATCACCTGGTGCTGCCCGCCGTGGCCCTCGCCGCGACCCCGGCCGCGGAGCTGGCGCTGCAGCTGCGGGCCTCGCTGGCCGACGTGGTGCGGAGGGACTTCGTGATGGCCGCGTCGGCTCGCGGGATGCCGCGCACCCAGGTGATCGGCAAGCATGCGCTGAAGAACGCCGCGGTCCCCGCGGTGACGGTGCTCGGCTTCCGGCTGGCCGAGATGGTGGGCGGCGCAGTGGTGATCGAGACGGTCTTCACGCTACCGGGACTCGGCCCGCTGACCGTGGACAGCGTGTTGTCCGGTGACGTCCCGGTGCTGCTCGGAGTGGTGGTGCTCAGCGTCGTATGGGTCGCGCTGTTCAACCTGCTGACCGACCTGTCCTACCTGTACCTGAACCCGAAGGTGCGCACATGACCGAGGTCCTTGCCCGCCCCGACGGTTCCGCCGCCGAGCCGGCCGCGCCGCGCACGACGATCCTGCGCCGCTTCCTGCGGGACCGGATCGCTGTCGTCGCCGTGGCCTACCTCGTTGCGCTGGTGGTCGTCGCGGGGCTGGCCCCGCTGCTCGCCCCCGCGGACCCGCTCGCCCAGGACCTGGGCAGCAGGCTGACCCCGCCCGGACCCGGGCACCCGCTGGGCGCCGACGAGCTCGGCCGCGACCAGCTCAGCAGGCTGCTGTACGGGGCGCGGGTGTCGCTGCTGGCGGCGCTGCAGGCGGTCGCGATCGGGGCGGTGGTCGGGGTGCCGCTCGGCGTGCTCGCCGGGTTCTCCGGCCGCACGCTCGACGCCTGGCTGGGCCGGCTCATGGACGTCCTGATGAGCGTGCCGGGCATCATCCTGGCCCTCACCGTGGTCGCGGTCCTCGGCCGAGACATCACGACGGCCATGATCGCGGTCGGGATCATCCTGGTGCCACGCTTCCACCGCGTTGCCCGCGCCGCGACGACCGACCTGCGCCACGAGACGTTCATCGAGGCGAGCCGCACGATCGGCTGCAGCCGCGCGCGCATCCTGGGTACGCACGTCCTGCCGAACATCCTGCCGGTCCTCGTCGTCCAGCTGTCGATCATGTTGGGGGTGGCGGTGACGGCAGAGGCGAGCCTGAGCTTCCTCGGGATGGGCGTCCGGCCCCCCGCGGCCAGCTGGGGGTCGATGCTCAACTCCGCCTTCGCCAACGTGGTCGTCGCGCCCTACCTCGTCTACGCGCCGGGGCTGGCGATCACCCTCACCGTGCTGGCGTTCAGCCTTGCCGGCGACGGCCTGCGAAAGGCCGTCGGCAGGCGTGGCGCGGCCGATCGGAGCCTGTAGATGACCCAACCATCGCCCACCCCGACCCTGCCCGCCGCCGACATGACCGGGACACCGTTGTTCGCCGTCCAGGGGCTCGGCGTGGAGTTCGGGCCCGCCCGCTCACCGGTCCGGGTCGTCGACGACGTCTCGTTCACGGTGGGACACAACGAGACCGTCGGTCTCGTCGGGGAGTCCGGCTCCGGGAAGACCGTGAGCTGCCTCGCCGCCCTGGGCCTGATCGCCGACCAAGGCGGCAGGCGGGTGTCGGGCTCCGTACACCTCGACGGGACGGACCTCACCGCGCTCTCGGACCGGGCGCTGCGCAAGGTGCGCGGCGACCGCATCGGAATGATCTTTCAGCAGCCGATGCGCAGCCTGGATCCGGCCTTCACCGTGGGCGACCACCTCGTGGAGACGTTGCGCAGGCACCGCGGGATGGACCGGCGCAGCGCGTGGAAACGGGCCGTGGAGCTGCTGGATCGCGTGCACATCGCCGACGCGGCGAAGCGGGCTCAGGACTACCCCCACCAGTTCAGCGGCGGGATGTGCCAGCGGGTGATGATCGCCGTCGCGCTGGCCTGCGATCCCGAGCTGCTGATCGCGGACGAGCCCACCACGGCGTTGGACGTCACCGTGCAGGCCAGGATCCTGGCCCTGCTGCGGGAGATCCGCGAGGAGTCGGGGATCTCCGTGGTGTTGATCAGTCACGACCTGGGCGTGATCGCCGAGGTGTGCGAGCGAGTGGTGGTGATGTACGCCGGGCAGGTCGTGGAGCGGGCGGCGGTCGACGACCTGTTCCTCGGGCCACGTCATCCGTACACCGCGGGGCTCCTCGCCTCGATCCCGCAGGTCGGTCGAGGAAGGCGGCTGGAGGCGATCCCGGGACGGGTGCCACCACCGGAGGCGATGCCTGCGGGCTGCCGGTTCCACCCGCGCTGCGCCCACTTTGCGACACCGCGCTGCGACGGTCCCCCGGACCTGGTGCGGGTCGGCTGCTCCGAGGCCCGGTGTCACCGGGCGACCGAGCTGACCCTCGAGGGGGTGCGCGGCCGATGAGCGAGTCCCTGCTCGAGGTCACCGGGTTGACGAAGCGCTTCGTGCGCAAGCGGAACGCATGGGGGCGGGCCGTCGCGCACCACGACGCCGTCCGCGACGTGTCGTTCACCGTCGGTCGCGGTGAGACCCTCGCCGTCGTGGGAGAGTCCGGCGCCGGCAAGTCCACGGTCGGGCGCCTGGTCCTGCGGCTCGTCGAGCCCGACGCGGGCCGGATCGTCTTCGACGGCGAGGACGTCTCGACCCTGGGCAGGTCCGCCCTCACGGCGTTCCGCAGGCGCGCCCAGATGATCTTCCAGGACCCGCACTCGTCGCTCGACCCGCGGATCGAGGTGGGGGTGTCGGTCGGGGAGCCGCTGCTGGTGCACTTCGGCACGCCCCGCGCCGAGCGCGAGAAGCGAGCCGCGGAGTTGCTCGACCGGGTCGGCCTGCCGCGGTCGGTGGCTCACCGGCACCCGGGCGAGCTCTCCGGGGGGCAGCTGCAGCGGGTGGCGATCGCCCGGGCGCTCTCCCTGCAGCCCGCCCTGATCGTCTGTGACGAGCCGGTGGCCGCCCTCGACGTCTCCGTGCGGGCGCAGGTTCTCAACCTGATGCACGAACTGCAGCGCGATCTCGGCCTGTCCTACCTGTTCGTGTCACACGACCTCGCCCTGGTCGAGGTGATCGCGGACCGGGTCGCGGTGATGCGGCAGGGCGAGATCGTGGAATGCGCGCCCGCCGAGCAGCTCTACCGGGAGCCCCGCCACGACTACACCCGCGAGCTGCTCTCGGCGATCCCGGTCCCCCTGCCCCCGTCGCTGCGCGCGAGCTGAGGACTCAGGGCGGTGGCCACGGCGAGTCGGCCGGGGTCCCGAGATCCGGGAACCCGGCGTCGACCGGGTGCGCGAGGTCCGCGAGGTCCCAGGGCCCGGCCGAGCGGATCGTGGGGCCGTACCGGGGTGCCCGAGCAGGCTGACCTGGTGCCCGACGACGCCGAACGCCTGCCCGGTGATCCCCGCCGCCACGTCGCGCAGCAGGTGCACGACGAACGGTGCGACGTTCGCAGGATCGCGCCACGTGCCGGCGGCTCGGTCGCTGCGGGTGGACATGCCGGTCTCGTCGACCCGGCCCGGGTACAGCTCGTCCCAGACCTTGTCGGTCATCCGGGTCGCCGCGCCGGTCAGCACGCAGTTCACCGTGATCCCGTCGTCGGCGCCCTCGGCCGTGGCGATGTCGGCGGACCGGGCGACGGCGGAGTCGCCGCGGGCGGTCGGCGCGGCCACCAGGTCGTCGGCCGGGCTGGCGGCGGCCCCGGGCACGGGCAGGTCGGCGGCCACGACTGCCGCGCCCTCGGCGCCGACCCGGTCGGCGATCGCCCGGCCGATGCCCCGACCCGCTCCGGTGACCAGCACGACCTTCCCGGCGAGCGCCTTCTCCGGCCCGATCACACCGCGACCGGGCCCGTGGGGCGCCGGCCGCCTTCCTCGGCGTCCTGGGCGAGGGCGGCGCCGCGGCCGAACCGGCCCGGCACCAGGAACACCGCGACCAGGGAGATCACCGACACCACCAGCAGGTAGCCGACGATGGACAGGCTCGTCCCGGTGGCGGCGAAGAGCGCCGCCGCGATCGACGGGGCGAACGCCGACGCCGTCAGCTGGGCGAGAGTGTAGGAGATCGACGTGCCGGTGTACCGGATGTCGGTGTCGAACAGGACGGTGAACAGGGTGCCGGTGACCCCGGCCATGGGCGCGAGGGCCAGGGTGATGATCAGGACGATCGCGAGCGCGAAGAGCGCGGGCCGCCCGGCGTTCACCAGGGCGAAGGCGGGCCAGGCCAGCGCGGCGGTCGCGACGACCCCCGAGAGGTACGCCGCCTTGCGGCCGATCCGGTCGGACAGCATGCCGCCCAGCAGGTACGTGCCGATCGAGAGGACGGAGGCGATCGTGGTGCCCGTGAGCACCGCCGGACGCGCGATCCCGACCTGAGTGGTCGCATAGGAGACCACGTAGACCAGGAAGATGTAGGTGAAGGTGCCCTGGCTCAGGTAGAGGAACACGCCGAGCAGGATTCGCCGCCACTGCCGCCGGAAGGCCTCGACGACCGGCACCCGGACCACGGCGCGCGCCGTCTTGAGCCGGACGAACGCCGGGCTCTCGGCGATGCGCAGCCGGATGACGATGCCGATCAGGACCAGCACCGCGCTGGCCAGGAACGGGATCCGCCAGCCCCACGAGAGGAACTGGTCCTCGGGTAGCTGCGCGGCCAGCAGCATCGCGCCCGACGCCAGCGCGGAGCCGCCACCGCCCCCGGCGATGGGGAAGGCGCCGTAGAGCCCGCGCCGCCCCGGGGGCGCGTGCTCGACGGCCATCAACGCCGCGCCACCCCACTCGCCGCCGACGGCCGCGCCCTGCACCAGGCGCAGTACCACGAGCAGCAGCGGCGCGAGGACACCGATCTGGGCGTACCCGGGCAGCGCGCCCATGAGCACGCTCGCGCCCCCCATCAGCATGATCGACAGGGCGAGCATCCGCCTGCGGCCGAGGCGGTCGCCGAAATGCCCGAACACGAGCGCCCCGACCGGCCGCGCCACGAACCCGACGCCGAAGGTCGCGAACGACAGCAGCAGACCGGTCGAGGTCGAGGCCTCCGGGAAGAAGACGGTGGGGAAGACGAGCGCCGCGGCGCTCGCGTACAGCGCGAAGTCGTAGAACTCCACCATCGTGCCGATAAACGTGGCGGCGGCGAGCCTGCGGGGCGAGGTCCCGGGCGCGGTCGAGCCGTGGGCGCTCATCACGCCTCGGCCGGGATCTCGTCCGGGCGGTTCCGTTCGTACCGCCCGCTGACGTCCACTTCGGCGACGACAAACCCGTTGGGCAGCAACGAGTCTGCCAGCGGACCGGCGAACGCGGCGGCCACCGCGGCGACCGATCCGCCCGCGCCCGGCACCCCGGGGACCCGGATCATCGGGTGGGTGAGCAGCGAGATCTCCTCGTGGTCGATCCGCACGACCTGCCCGTGCACGGCCGCGGCGGCGTCGGACAGCAGGTAGGCGACGGCCGGGGCGTTGCACTCCGGCGCGGGCATCATGGCCCGGAACCGGTCCCGTTCCTCGCCGGCCAACCCGCGGTAGTCCAGATTCACCTCGCTCATCCGGGTCGCCGCGAGCGGGGACACCGCGTTCACCCGGACCCCGGTGCCCTCCAGCTCCAGCGCCCACGTGTAGGTGAGGCTGGCGACGGCGCCCTTGCTCGCGCCGTAGACCGACATCGCCGCCATGCCGGCATGGGCGCCCGAGGTGACGTTGACGATCGAGCCGCGGCCCGCCGTCAGCATCGCGCGCATCGCGTGGATGCCGCAGTGCGCCGTGCCCAGCACGTTGACGTCGAGGATCCGGCGCAGCAGCTCGGGGCCGACCTCGGGGGCGGGGCACATGTCGAACTCGCCCGCGTTGTTGACCAGGCCGTCGATCGCGCCGAACTCGTCGACGCACCGGGCGACGAGGCCCTGGGCGAGATCCCAGTCGACGATGTCGGCCGGGTGCGCGACCGCGCGTCCGCCCGCGACGCCGATCTCGGCCGCCACCTCCTCGGCCACCTCGGCGTCGCGGTCGTTGACCACGACCGCCGCGCCCTCGGCCGCACAGCGCAGGGCGTACTGTCGCCCGATCCCGCGCCCGCCACCGGTGACCACCACGGCCTTGCCCGCGAGCGCTCCGCCCGCCCGTCCCGCCACGGCACCGTCGCCCGTCACGTCGTGTCCTCTCGTGCGAAGGAGGGAGCGCTCAGGGGGTCGGGGGACGCGGCCCGGCGCGTGGCACCGAGCAGTTCCTGGGCCCAGCGCTCCAACTGCACCACCGGCACCTCGCCGGGGATGTCGAACAGGGTGATGGCCAGCTCCACCGGCCCGCCCCGCAGCACCGGGGCGCTCATGAACCGCACCCGCCGGTCCTCCGGCCAGCTCGTGTCGGTGGGGCTGTAGCCGTTGGACCGCAACAGGTCCGCGAGCTCGAGTGCCAGGTCGACCCGCTGCTCGGGGTCGCCGCAGCGGAGGATCCGCCGGATCTGGCTGTGGACCTCCTCCTCGCCCGCGTGTTCCAGGCCGAGCACGAACCCGCGCCGGCGCGCGGAGTCCAGCGCCTGCCGGGCGTAGGCCGCCGACTGCGGCGCCCCGAGCCCGGCGAGCCAGGCCTCGGTCTCGGCCGGGTCGTCCCAGGCCTTGAACACCAGGCCCATCGGCGGGACCAGGCACTGCCGGGTGCCGATCTGGGCGACGGCGGCGTCGCCGACCCCGGCGATCACCACCAGCTCCTCGCCCAGCAGCGCGGCCACCAGGACGGACGCCCCGAGCGTCTCGTGCAGCCGGTGCATCTCCCGGACCGCGGCCCCGGCGGCGCCGATCCGGCCGA
The DNA here is from genome assembly GCF_040648315.1 of Pseudonocardia sp. NPDC049154. Taxonomy (NCBI): domain Bacteria; kingdom Bacillati; phylum Actinomycetota; class Actinomycetes; order Pseudonocardiales; family Pseudonocardiaceae; genus Pseudonocardia; species Pseudonocardia sp. NPDC049154. The sequence goes on along the minus strand of NZ_JBEZDN010000029.1, from coordinate 58,498 downwards.
CGGCGGCCAGCCCGAGCTCGACCGCCCCGGACCCGAGCCCCCAGGTCCGGGTCCGGTCGTCCCGCACCACGAACCCGGAGGCGGCGAGCGCGGCGAGGATGGAGTGGCAGGTGCCCTTGTGGATCTGCAGGGTGCCCGCGATGTCGGTGAGGCTGCGCGGCAGGTCCGGCTTCTCGGCCAGGAGCCCGAGGATGCGGCTCGCGCGCTCGACGGCGGGGACGGGCGTGGCCACGGGTCAGCCCGCCGGGACGGCCACGGGGGCCGGCCGCAGGTACGGCGTGGCGAGCGCGGCGGTCCGGGCCAGCGCCTCCGTCGCGGCCGGGAACCGCTCGGGCAGGGTGAGGAACCCATGCAGCTGGCCCGGCACGTGCACCACCGTCGCCGGGACGCCTGCCGCGACCAGCATGTCGGTGTAGTTCAGGGCCTCGTCGCGCAGCGGGTCCAGTTCGGGCAGCACGACGACTGCCGGCGGCAGCCCGGTCGGGTCGGCCAGCACCGGGGCGCTGTAGGGCCCCGGTGCGGCCGCGCCCAGGTAGCAGCGCCAGAACCAGGCCATCTGTGCGCGTTCGAGGAAGTGCCCGGTGCCGTACCGATCGAAGGACGGGGTGGCGAGGCTCGCGTCGAGCACTGGGTAGAGCAGCAGCTGGACGGTCGTGGCGGGACCGCCGCGGTCCCGGGCCAGCAGGGCGAGACCCGCGGCCAGGTTGCCCCCGGAGCTGCTGCCCGCGATCCCGATCCTGGCCGGGTCGATCCCCAGCTCGGCGGTGTGCGCCGCGACCCAGCTCAGGGCCGTGTAGCAGTCCTCGAGCGGCACGGGGTAGGGATGCTCGGGGGCCAACCGGTAGTCCACGCTGACGACGGCGGCACCGGTGTCGCGGGCCAGCAGCCTGCACGTGTGGTCGTGCATCTCGAGGTCGCCGAGCACCCAGCCGCCGCCGTGCAGGTAGAGCAGCGCGCCGGTGGGGGAGCCCGGGTCGTGGCGGTAGAGCCGCACCGGCGGCCCGTCGGGGCCCGCGGTGGTGTCCTCCACACGCGGCACGGGCACGATGGGCGCCGGGCGGGGGCGCGGCGCGCGGGCCGCGGCGAGGAACGCCAGCCCCGCCTCGCCGTCGAGCGCGGTGTAGTCGGGTGGCGGGGGCTGCTCGGCCAGGAAGGCGGCGGCCTCGGGACTGATCGGCACGGTCATCGCCTCCCGTCGAGCATGAAGCCGCGGTAACCGGCCTCGGCGATGGCGGTCGCTTGCTCGATGTAGGTGTCCAGTCCGCCGATGTAGGGCATGAACACCCGTGAGCCGTCCTCGTTGACGTGGGCCATGTAGTTGCGGACCTGCCTGCGCAGCAACCGGTCTGCCGCGGCGGCGACGACACCGCCCCACTCGTCCTCGGCCTCCCGGGTGGGCTCGATGGTGCGGTGCCCGTGGGCGTCGAGGTACCCGATGCAGTCCGCCACCCAGTCCACGTGCACCTCGTTCATCAGCGTCATGTTGGCGAGCACGGACGGGCTGCCCGCCCCGGTCAGGGTGAAGAGGTTGGGGAACCCGTGGGTCATCAGGCCGAGCACGGTGCGCGGGCCCCGGTCCCAGGCGTCCGTCGGTGCGGCGCCCGCGCCGTTACGGATGCCCGCGCCGTCGATCGCGCCGCGGAACGCGTGGAACCCGAGCGCGAAGACCACGAGGTCCACGTCGTGGTGGCCGGTCCGGGTCCGCACCCCGGTCCGGGTGAGCGACTCGATCGGCTCGTCCCGCGCGTCGACCAATGTGACATTGTCCTGGCCGTAGACCTCGTAGTAGCCGGTGTCGACGCAGAGCCGCCGGGTGCCGATCGGGTGGTCGTAGGGGACCAACTTCTCGGCCAGCGCGGGGTTCCCGACGCGCTCGCGGATGCGGTCCTTGACGAAGTCGGCGACCACTGCGTTCGCCGCGGCGTCGACACCCTGGTCGGGGAACACGGCGTTGAACGCGTGGCCGCCGGACTCCCAGGCCCGTTCCAGCTGCGCCCGCCTGCCCGCCGCGTCGAGCGCGGTGGTGGGCAGCTCGCCGCGCGGGATGTGTTGCCCGCCGCGGGTCTCCAGCAGTTCGCGCCGCACCTTCGGCACGTCCGCCGCGATCTCCGACCAGCGCTTCTCGTCGAGGGGGCCGTTGTGGGCGGGGACCGAGTAGTTCGGCGTCCGTTGGAACACGACGACGTGCTCGGCGGTCTTCGCGATCTCGGTGACCGTCTGAACCCCGGACGAACCGGTGCCGATCACCGCGATCCGCCTGCCCGCCACGTCGATCCCGCCCTCGGGCCAGTGCGAGGTCTGCACCCACTCGCCCGCGTACTCACCGAGCCCGGGGAACGCGGGCTCCCTGGCGGCGGAGAGGTTGCCCGTCGCCATCACCAGGAAGCGCGCTCCGAACCGCTCGCCGGTGCCGGCGGTGATCTCATACCGGTCCCCGGTCCACCGGGCGCCGGTCACCGCGGTGTTCAGCCGCAGGTGCGGGCGCAGCGCGAAGCGGTCCGCGACGTGCTCGAGGTAGCGCCGCAGCTCCGGCTGGGCGGCGTAGCGTTCGGTCCACCGCCAGTCGCGGTAGAGCTCCGGGGAGAACCAGTAGCAGTAGTCGATGCTCTCCACGTCGACCCGCGCGCCGGGGTACGCGTTGTGATACCAGACCCCGCCGACGCCCCCACCGGCCTCCAGGCACAGCACGCGCAGACCACGCTCACGGAGCCGGTGGACCGCGTACAGGCCTCCGACGCCGGCCCCCACGACGATCACGTCGTACCGGGGATCGTCCACGGGACTCGACGGCACGGTTCCTCCTCGAACGCGGCATGAAATGTTCGGTCGACAGAACTGCGACCGGAATGTGATCGAGCGTAAGGAGCGAGTTTCCGTACTGTCAATGCCGGCGCCGGTGCGCCGCCTTGCCGGAAGCTCGCTCGGCTTGCTCCGACAAAGTTGACTCATTGACAACCTGTGTTGCCGATCACTAGCGTCGAGGACGCATTCCACAGTGGTTCTGTCCACCGAACAGGGCGTATTCCATGGAACTCACGGGCAGAGTCGCCGTCGTGACCGGAGGAGCCTCCGGGATCGGGGCGGCGGTCGTCGCGCAGCTCACGAAGGCCGGGGTCACGGCCGTCTCGTGGGACGTCGGCGGCGAGCCGGACGTCCCGTGCGACGTCGCGGACCCCGCGGCGGTCGCGGTCGCACTGAACGCCACGGTCGAGCGGGCGGGCGTCCCTTCGATCCTGGTCGCCGCGGCCGGGGTGCCCAGCCGTGCGACGGTGCTCGAGGAGACGCCCGAGGGCTGGGACCGCACCTTCGCGGTGAACGCCCGCGGGGTCTTCCTGTGTGTGCGGGCCCTCGCCGCGGAGCTGGTCCGCACGGGTGGTGACGGGTCGTTCGTGGCCGTGTCCAGCGTGAACGGCGGCATCGCGGATCCCGGCGTCGCGGCCTACTCGGCGTCGAAGGCCGCGGTGGACCACCTGGTCCGGGTCACCGCGACCGAGCTCGGCCCGCACGGGATCCGGGTCAACTCGATCGCCCCCGGGCCGACCGAGACGCCGATGCTGGCGCCTGCGCTCGACACGCCCGGCTACCTCGACGACGTCAACCGCGCCACCCCGCTCGGCCGGATCGGCACGCCCGACCTGGTCGCCGACACCGTGCTGCACGTGCTGGCCGCCGACTGGATGACCGGCGTGGTCGTCCGGGCCGACGGCGGCTCTGCCCTGATGACGGCACGCGGCCTGTCCCGCTTCACCGCCACCCGCCGCATCTGACCGATCACCGAACCCGCTCGCCGACCCACGAGGAGTGCCTGATGCGACTGTCGCTGTTCTACGAGCTCACCACGCCCCGACCCTGGGACGAGGGCTCGAACCAGCGCAAGATCGCCGAGACGTTGGACCAGATCGAGTTCGCCGACCAGTTCGGGTTCCATGCCGTGTGGTTCGTCGAGCACCACTTCCTCGAGGAGTACGCGCACTCCAGCGCGCCGGAGATCCTGCTCTCAGGAGTGAGCCAGCGGACCCGGAACATCCGGCTGGGCCACGGCATCGTGAACCTGCTGCCGCCGATCAACCACCCGCTGCGCGTCGCGGAGCGGATCGGCACCCTGGACGCCATGTCCGGCGGCCGGGTGGAGTTCGGCAGCGGCGAAGGATCGTCGGTGGCCGAGCTCGGCGCCTACGGGATCGACCCGGGCATCAAGAAGCGGATGTGGGAGGAGTCGCTGCAGGTCGCGGTCGAGGCCATGGCCCAGACCCCGTTCCCGGGGATCGCCGGGGAGTTCCTGACGATCCCGCCGCGCAACGTGGTCCCGAAGCCGCTGCAGCGCCCGCACCCGCCGTTGTGGATGGCCGCGACCCGCCGCGAGCGGATCCGGGAGGCGGCGATCAAGGGCTTGGGCGCCCTCGCCTTCGCCTTCGTCGACCCCGACGCGTCGAAGGCGTGGGTCGACGAGTACTACAACTACTTCGAGTCCGAGTGCGTGCCGGTCGGGTACCACGCGAACCCGAACATCGCGATGACGTCCTGGACGTTGTGTGCCGAGAACCGCGCCGAGGCGGCCCGCCGGGTGGGGGAGCAGGTGGCGTTCTTCTTCTACGCCACCAAGCACTACTACACCCAGGGCACGCACCAGCCCGGCGTCACGGACCTGTGGGAGGAGTTCGAGCGCTCGGGGGAGGCGGAGGTGGCGCGGCAGCGGGCGCGCGCCGTCATCGAGGCGCCGGACGACGCGCCCCCGGGCACCGTCGGCACCAGCGAGGACGTGATCGAGTACCTGCGTCGCTACGAGGAGGCGGGCGTCGACGAGGTGCTGCTCGGCGTGCAGTCGGGGACCATCGCCCACGAGCACATCATGGAGACGATCGAGCGGCTGGGACGCGACGTCGTCCCGCAGTTCGTCGAGCGCGACGAGGTGCTGCAGCGCGAGAAGCAGCGCCGGATAGCCGGTGCCCTCGACGCGGCCGCGGCCCGCAGGCCCGCTCCGCCCTCGGCACCCGAGGACTACTCGCACGGCTCGATCCTGGAGGCGTGGGAGGACGGCCGAGCCGTGGGCGGGATGCGCGAGTCGCTGGAGATCCAGTGGCAGATCGAGGCCGGCGAGCGCGCGGACCTGCGCCCCGAGGACGCCCCCGGCCGGTCGGCATGAAGATCGGGTCCATCGAGATCACGAGCCTGGTCGACGGCGAGATCCGGGTCCCGCCCGCTGACACTTACGCCGACGTGGCGCCCGAGCGGTGGGCGGAGCACCCGGATCGTCTCGACGCGCAGGGGCACGTCGAGTTCACCACCGGCGGCTACCTGGTCAGGACCGGGGAGCACACCGTGCTGGTGGACCTGGGCGCGGGCTTCGACCCGCCCGTCCCCTTCACCGGTGGGACGCTGCTGGACCGGCTCGCCGAGGTGGGGACGGCGCCGGAGGACGTCGACCACGTCATCATCACGCACCTGCATTTCGACCACATCGGATGGGCCAGTCGGGACGGCAGGGTGGTCTTCCCTAACGCGGAGCACCACCTGCACCTGCGCGACTGGGAGTTCTTCGTCGACTCGGCCTACGTGCCGATGCCGATGGAGCGCGCGCAGGACCTGCCCGCGAACCGGTTGGCGCCGCTGAAGGACCATGTCACGCGCTTCACCGGCCGCGTCGACGTCGTGCCGGGGGTGCGGCTGCGGCCGGCGCCCGGGCACACACCGGGGACCACGATCGTCGAGCTCGAGTCCGGAGGGGAGCGCGGGCTGCTGCTCGGCGACGTCGCGCACAGCGCGGTGGAGTTGCTGCTCGACGGGTGGCCGGGGATCGCGGACGTCGACGCGGTCCAGGCCCGGCGCACGGCCGCGGAGGTCGCCGCCGAGCTGGTGGAGACCGGGGTGCCGTTCGCCCTGGCCCACGCGCCGGGGCTCACCTGGACCAGGCTGGTCGAGGAGCAGGGGAGGCGATCCCTGGTCGTCCTCGGCCGCTGACGGTGGTGACGGACCCGGCACCCTTGGGGGGCGGGGTGCCGGGCCCGTTCGCTCATGCGTTCGGCGTGCCGTACTGCTCGATCAGCTCCTGCGACAGCGGGAAGTTGAACAGCTTCTCCGCGTTCTTGTGCGCGATCAGGTCGACGGTCTCCTGCGCGACGCCCTCGAACACGACCTTGGCCGAGGCCTGGGTGCGCGGGAACGGGGTGTCGGCGTGCGGGTAGTCGGACTCGAAGAGGATGTTCTCCGCGTGGAACTCCTGCAGGGCCCACTGCAGGCCCTTCGGCTCCTCGATCATGCAGAACCACATGTTCTTCTGCGCGATCTCCGAGGGCAGGACTGGCGAGGACGCCTTGTGGGACCAGTAGGAGTGCTTCTTGTACTGGTCGTCCGCCCGCTCGAGCGCGGCCGGGATCCACCCGATGCCGCCCTCGGACCACACGAGCTTGATGTCCGGGAACTTCCGCGGGATGTCGCTCATCATCATGTTGATCGAGGCCCTGGCCGCCCGGGTGAACACCGCCGCGATCTCGGTGATCGGGTTCGTGATCCCGGACAGCGAGTTGTTCGACCCACCGGACCCGATGTGCATGCAGATCGGGGCGTCCGTGGCCTGCGCCGACGCCATCAGCGGGTGCCAGTACTCCTCGTGGTAGCTCGGCAGGCCCGCCAACTGTGGGTCCTCGATGAAGCAGATCGCTTTGCTGCCCTTGTTCATCATCCGCTCGTGCTCGGCGACGCAGAGGTCCACGTCCCACACGGGCAGGATGTGCATCGGCACGAACATCTCGGGCGCGGCGGCGCACCACTCGTCGAGCATGTAGTCGTTCCATGCCTGCACGGTGAGCAGCGCCGCGTCCTTGTCCTGGAAGTCCGCGACCTTGCGCCCGCCGAAGCCGAGCAGGGTCGGGAACGCGATGCTGGCGAAGATCCCGTTGGACAGCAGGTCCCGGCGCCGTTCTTCCGGCTGGTAGCAGCCGGGAATCATGTCCTCGAACCGCGCGGGCTCCATGCCCCACTCCTCGCGCGGCTTGCCCGCGACCGCGTTGAGCCCCATGGTCAGCTCGCGGTGGCCCTCCCACTCCCAGAGCTGACGGCCGTCCACCTCGACCACGTGTGGAACGACGTCCTTGTACTTCTCCGGGACCCGGTTCACCCAGACGTTGGCCGGTTCGATGATGTGGTCGTCGACACTGAAGAAGGTGTACATCGTCGGATCCTCTCTGCTGTCGGGCCGCGGGCACTCCGGGCCTTCCGGTCGGCCGGAGGCTCGCCGGGCGCGGTGAGACGTTCCCGCCCTCTGCCGCGTCGCGTGAACGCAGCGTCAGAGTATACTTATTCTGCGTCACGGCAAGGCGGAGAACGGTGCCCGCCCCGCAGGGCGGGCACCCTCTCGTCGTGCCCGCGCCCACTCGAGGAGGAGCGTCCGAATGCCCATCGCGCCCGACCGTCCCCGCGATCCGGCCGCCGTGCTCGCAGCGATCCGCGAGCGGTGCACCGCCCTGGTCGTCGAGGCTGAGGACCTGGCCGTGCCCGTGCCCACGGCCCGGCCGTTCACCGTCGGCGAGCTGTACGCGCACCTCGTCGGCACGGCCGTCGACGCCGCCGCGGGGGACGTCCCGGATTATCCCGAGCTCGGCCGGGAGGACGTCGTGCGCGGCCACGTGGAGGCGGCCCGCGGCCGCTCGGTCACCGAGCTCGCCCAGGAGTGGGCCAAGGCAGAGGCCGTGCTGCTGCACGCCCTCGACCAGGCCCAGCTCACCGCTCTGGTCGTGGAGGCAACGGCCCGCGAGCACGACCTACGCACCGCGCTCGACCGGCCCGGCTTCCGGGACGACGACGGCATCCGGATCAGCTTGGACGCGCTCGCCGCGCAGCTGTCGGAGCGGCTCTCGGCCGCGGGGGCGCCTCCGCTGCGGGTGACCGTGGAGCAGTGGGGCGCGATCGTCGGCTCCGGAAACCCGCACGACTGCCTGGTGGGGGACCGCTTCGAGTTCGTGCGGGCGATGACCGGGCGCCGCTCGCGCGGCCAGGTGGCGCGGTGGAGCTGGAGCCGCGAGCCGGAGGCCTACTACGACCTGCTGTCCAGCTTCGGTGAGCTACCCGAGAAGGAGATCCGCGAACGGGATCCGCGTGTGCCGGCGCACCTCGCCGACTTCGACCTCACGCACTGACCCTCGCGCCTGGACTCGCAAAGTCTATAAGGATACTTTAGAACTCGCCGTCCGCTCGGCGGCGCGGCGGTTCGATGAGGAACGGAGGGTGGGGCATGACGGCTGCGGTGAACCGGGCGGAGAGCCTCGAGGAGTTCCGGGTCCGGGCCCGGGCCTGGTGCGAGGAGAACGTGCCGAAGGGCTGGCGCGAGCAGCAGCTCGGGGCCGTCGAGGACGAGCTGGTGTCCTTCCAGCGGAACTGGCGCGCGACGCTGCAGTCCGGTGGCTACCTCGCCGCCCACTGGCCCCGGGAGTGGGGTGGCTCGGACCTCCCGCTGCCCCACCAGGCCGTGCTCGCCGAGGAGCTGGCCCGGGCGGACGCCCCGCGGCTGGCGCTCTACCAGGTGGCCATCTACAACGCGGCGCCGGCGATCATGCACTTCGGTACCCCGGAGCAGAAACAGCGCCACCTGCTCGGCATCCAGAACGGGGACGTGTGGTGCCAGGGCTTCTCGGAGCCGGGCGCGGGGTCTGACCTGGCGTCGCTCTCGACGCGTGCCGAGCGCCGCGGCGACGTCTTCGTCGTCAACGGGCAGAAGGTGTGGACCAGCTGGGCGATGCGCGCCGACTGGTGCTTCATGCTGGTCCGCACCGACCCTGCCGCCCCCAAGCGGCACGGCATCACCTTCCTGCTGGTGGACATGACCACGCCCGGTATCGAGGCGCGGCCGATCACCCAGGCCACGGGCGCCGCAGAGTTCTGCGAGCTGTTCCTCACCGACGTCGAGGTCCCGGTGGAGAACGTCCTCGGCCCGGTGAACGAGGGCTGGCGGGTCAGCCAGACCACGCTGGCCTCCGAGCGCGGCGTCACGATCCTCGAGCTCGCCGAGCGCCTGCACCGCAACGGGCTGGAGGGCCTGATCGACGCGATGGCGGGCTGGACCGGCGAGGACGGGCGGCCGGTGCTGGACGACCCGTCGACGCGCGAGCGCCTCGGCGGCTTCTACGGCGAGGTGCAGATCCTGCGGGCCATGTGCCAGCGGTTGATCGAGTCCATGACGGCCCACGGCGGCGTGGGCACCGAGGCGTCGGTGATCAAGCTCTACTACAGCGAGCTGCTGCAGCGGTTCATGGACTTCGCGGTCCAGGTGCGGGGCCTTCCCGCCCAGATCGCCCAGCCGCTGCTGCTGTCCGGCGGCTGGGAGACCGGCAACTGGGCCCACGACTTCCTCAACTCGTGGTCGTGGACCATCGCGGGCGGCTCCAACGAGATCCAGCGGAACATCATCGGCGAGCAGGGCCTCGGTCTGCCCCGCGAGCCACGGGCGGTGGGGGAGCGATGAGCGAGCGGGACGACCTGCGGGACATGGTGCGCGGCCTGCTCGACGAGCGGGCCTCGTCGGAGGCGCTGCGGGCGGCGGTCGCCACCCCGGCGGGATTCGATCCCGCGCTCTTCGCCACCGTCGCCGAGCTCGGGCTGACCGGGCTGCTGGTGCCGGAGGAGCGCGGCGGCTCCGGTGGCGAGCCCGCGGACATGGCGGTCGTGCTGCACGAGCTGGGCAGGCGGGCCACACCGCTTCCGTTCCTGCAGAGCGCCGTCCTCGCGCCCACCGCGTTGCTCGCTGCGCCGGGATCGGTCGCGGACGAGCTGCTGCCCGCGATCGTCGAGGGGCAGGTCCGGGTGGCCGTCGTCCTCGGCGGTCCGCAGGGCGCGGTCGGCCCGCAGACTTGGGCGGTCGACTGGACGGACAACGGCGCGGGCGGCGGGCGGATCGACGGTGTCGTCGGCGAGGTCATGGACCTGCCGTCGGCGGACGAGCTGATCGTCGTCGCGCGCTCGGCGGACGGTCCGGTGGTGGCGGTTCTGCCGTTCTCCGCGGTGCGCGTGGAGTCCGTGACGGCCCTGGACCTGACCCGTAGGCTCGGCACGGCCACCTTCGACGGCGCCGAGGTCCCCGCGGACCGGGTGCTGGCCCGCGGGCCGCAGGCGGAGCAGCTCGTGGCCGTGGTGCTGCGGGCGGCGGCCTGGGGGCTGGCGTGCGACGCGGTCGGGCTCGCCGAGCGGACAATGGAGCAGACCGCGGCGTACGCCCGGGACCGCCACCAGTTCGGCAGGCCGATCGGGTCGTTCCAGGCTGTCAAGCACGCCTGCGCGACCATGTCGGTCACCGTCGAGTGCGGGCGGGCCGCGGTGGACACCGCCACCCGTCTGCTCACCGCCGCGGTCACCCGGGAGGCGGACGTCGCCACGTCGACCGCGAAGCAGTTCGCCGGGGACGGCGCCGTCGAGGTGTGCGGCAGCGCGGTCCAGGTGCACGGCGGCATCGGCTTCACCTGGGAGCACGACGCCCACATCTGGCTCAAGCGCGCGCTGCTGGACCGTGCGCTCTTCGGCTCCTCGGCGTGGCACCGGCGCCGGGTGGCCGACGCGGTGCTGCCCGTGCCGGCGGGGGTCGCCGGATGACCGCCGCCGATCAACGTCCGGCATCCGGGGCCCCGTCCGCGTCCCTGCCCGCCTCCCTGCAGGCCCGGTTCGACCACGTGGCCGTCGCCGGGCCGCGGATCCGGGATCTCCTCCCGATCTACCGTGACCTGCTCGGCGGGCGGTCGGCGGGCGGCGGTGACAATCCGCGCGTCGGCTACCGGGCGCTGCAGCTGGGCTACCCGGACGACCGCCGGGTGGAGCTGATGGAGCCGCTGCCCGGCAGCACGTTCTTCGACCGCTTCTTCGCCCGCACCGGCGGCGGGGGCATGCACCACATGACGTTCCTGGTGCCGGATGTCCGCGAAGCGATCCGTGAGGTCGAGGCGGCCGGCTGGACGCCCACGTCGATCTTCCTGGAGAATCCTGTCTGGCAGGAGGTGTTCCTGCACCCCAAGGAGACCGGCGGGACCCTCGTGCAGATCGTGCAGGCCGAGAAGCGCGACGGGCCGGGTGCGACGGTGGAGGAGATCCTCGCGGGCCGGGGGACCTGGGGCACCGGGACGCCGAGCCCGTGAGCGGCCGGCGGCGGGGGGAACCATGACGGACACGACCCGGGTCGTGCGCACCACGCTGGCGGGCACCGTCGCCACCGTGACCTTCGACCGGCCCCCGGTCAACGCGCTGAACCGGCAGGCCCTGCGCGAGCTCGCCGAGGAGTTCGAGGCGCTCGCGGACCTGAGGGTGTCGGTCGCGGTGCTGCGCACCGGGGGTACCCGGGCGTTCATCGCCGGGGCCGACCTCAAGGAGATCGACGAGGAGCGCGAGGTCGGGCCGGGCGAGGCGGTGGACCGTGGCGCCCTCGCGCGGCGCGCCCTCGAGGCGGTCGCCGGCTGCGCGGTCCCCGTGGTGGCCGTGGTGGACGGGGCCGCCATCGGCGGCGGCCTGTCGTTCGCCGCGCTGGCCGACATCGTCGTCGCCGACGAGACGGCCCGGTTCGGCACCACGGAGATCAACGTCGGCCTGCTCGGCGCGAGCGCCCACCTGCGTCGCCTGGTGGGCGGGGTCCGGGCCCGCGAGATGTACCTGACCGGCCGGCTGGTCGAGGCACGGGAGCTGGCGGCCTGGGGCGCGATCGCGCACGCGGTGCCCGCGGCCGAGCTGGAGGCCACGGTGACGACGGTGGTCCACGGGCTCGCTGCGAAGAGCCCGCTGGCGCTGCGGTTGGCCAAACAGGCCCTGGACCGCACCGAGTTCCTCCCGGTGCACGAGGGGTACCGGGTCGAGCAGGACTACACGAACCGCCTGCTCGGCCTGCGGGACTCGGCCGAGGCGCGGCGCGCGTTCCTGGAGCGCCGTGACCCGGAGTGGACCTGGAGCTAGACCGGGTCAGACGCGGGCCAGCGCGGCCTCGGCAAAGGCGAGGACGCGCAGGTGGTAGGCGCGGGCCATGCCGCCGAGGGACAGGTTGTGCCCCGAGCCCGACACGAGCAGGAGGTCCCGGGCAGGTGCCGCCGTCAGGGCCGCGTCCGCCGCCGCCAGGAGCGCCTCCGGCGGCGCCGTGGTGCGCTCGTGCGCGGCTACGGCGAACTGGACCGGCACGGAGATCCGGGCGAACAGCGGGGGGAGACCTGAAGGGGCGTCCCGCGCGTCCAGGAACTCGAGGGTGGGGGTCCCGGTGACCAGGGCGCGGCGGTGCTCGAGCAGGCGCGGGTCCCAGCTGCCGGCGGGCCCGTACCACATCGTCGGGTCCGGGCGCGGACCGTCCGACCTGCGCGTCATCACCGGGCCGGACAGGTCCGCACCCGCCATCCCCTGTGTCTGCTCGGGGGTGAACACGAGCGGGACGCCGCCGACGGCGACTGCTACGAGGCCCGCCGGACGACCCCGTGCGGCGAGGTGGGCCGCAACGATCGCGCCGAGGGAGTGTCCGACGAGGACGACCGGGCCCGTGCCCGCGCCGACGGCCGCCAGGGCCCGCTCGAGCAGCCGTCCCTGATCCGCCGCCGACCAGCCCTGGGTCGTCCGGTCCGCGGACGCGCCGTAGCCGGGGCGGTCCGGCGCGAGGACCCGCCAGCCGAGGCAGGCCCCGAGCTCCAGCAGGCCGGCGTCCGGGGCGACGGGAGAATGCCAGTAGGCGGCGCGCGCTCCGCCGCCGTGCAGGGCCAGGAGCGTGCCACGCGGGGGACCGTCGGGCTCGGCCAGCAGAACGGACAGCCTGAGCCCGTCCCCGACGTCGAGGAGGGCCTCGCGGACTCGGGACGCCGTGTCCATCGACTCAGAGACGCTCATATAGTGCACTCTGCGTGGAGAATCGGCGTCTGGCAAGAACTTAATTTAGACGTGGACTCCGGATTTGGACCTCCGTGGCAGCACAGGGTGACCTGATTGTCGACAAGTGGCTAGAGTGAGCCCTCAGGACCGTCGACGCTCGTGGTCCGGACAGCGAGGAGTCGTCGTGTCCCTGCTCGACGTCGGACAGCAGGTCGTGCGAGAGGACGGCGCCGGCGTGAGCCGCAAGCTCGCGGCGCAGCTCGCCCAGCGCATCGAGGCGGAGATCATCTCCCGGGGTTGGCCCGTGGGTGACGTGCTCGGCTCCGAGCAGGAACTGCGCGAGCGCTTCCGCGTCAGCCGCGCCGTGCTGCGCGAGGCCGTGCGGCTGGTGGAGCACCACCAGGTCGCGCGGATGCGCCGCGGTCCCCATGGCGGGCTGTTCGTCGTGGCGCCGGACGCGGGGCCGGCGGCCCGGGCGCTGGTGATGTACCTGGAGTACATCGACCTGTCGGTCGAGGACCTGATGGAGGCGCGGCGGCTGATCGAGCCCCTCGTGGCCTCACGAGCCGCGGTGACCATCGGCGAGTCGGGCATCGAGCGGCTCCGGGGGGTGCTCGCCGAGGAGGCCGAGAAGCGGGCGGATCCGCGGGCCGCCTCCCAGGACGCACTGCACATGGTCCTCGGGAAGCTGTCCGGCAATCCTGCCCTGGAGCTGTTCGCGGACGTGCTCACCCGCCTGACCACGCGCTACGCCGTGATCCGCGGCGGGATGTCGCGCGAGGACGTGGTGCGGGGCAAGACCGAGTCGCACGAGCGGCACACCGAGATCGTCGATGCGGTGATCGCCGGGGCGGCGGGACGCGCGGCCGCAGCGGTCGAGGCCGACCTGGCCGAGACCACGGCCTGGCTGCTGGCGCGCCACGGGCCACGACGGACGACCTCCGGGGACGATGTGCCGGGCCGCAAGCTCGCCGAGGTCGTGGCGACCCGGATCCGAGACGACATCGTCCGCCGGGGCTGGCCGGTGGGGCTGGTGCTCGGCTCCGAGACGGACCTGCTCGCGCGCTATGGGATCAGCCGTGCCGTGCTCCGGGAGGCGGTCCGGCTGGTCGAGTACCACGGGGTGGCGCGGATGCGCCGGGGGCCAGGCGGTGGTCTGGTCGTCGCCGAACCCGATCCCGAGGCCTGCATCGACACGATGGCCCTCTACCTGGACTATCGCGGGGTCACACCGGAGGACCTGCGGGTGGTGCGCGAGGCGATCGAGCTGGGGGCCCTGGGCCGGGTCGTCGCCCGGACGGACACTGCGGAGGTGGCAGGCCGGCTCGAGGCGGCGATCGCCCGCACCGCCGAGCCGCGCGGGCCCGGGCGCACGGGCGCCGACCGCTTTCACGCCGAGCTGGCCGAGCTGTCCGGCAATCCGCTGCTGGTGCTGTTCCTGCGGATCCTCACCGAGCTGTGGGCACGACACGCCGCGAGCGCCCCGCTCCCGCCGCCGGGTGAGGAGAGCCAGGCGACCGTGGTCGCGGTACACCGGCGGATCCTGGAGGCCATGGTCGCCGGGGACGACGGCGTGGCGCGCCATCGCATGCGCCGGCACCTGGAGGCCCTCACCACCTGGTATCACTGAGACTGTCCCGCTGCGTCGACTATGGGATACTCTTTATCGACAACCGGGATAGCGTCGGTGCGCTCCGGAATCCGTCGAAACGGGTTCGCCGGCGTGCTGTGCGCACCCTGATCGAGGGAGGATGTGAGATGAAGCCGCGTGTCGGGACGACGCTGAGGAGCGCCACGGACGGGACCACGGTCGTCGTGGTCCGCTGGGGTGCGGACGATGTGGAGATCACCTGCGGCGGCGCGCCCATGGTGGACGCGCGCAGCGGCACGGTGGAGCCGGTCGGGGCCGATCCCGCCCAGCAGGACGGTACCCAGATGGGCAAGCGCTACGTGGACGAGGGACGCGGCATCGAGCTGCTCTGCACCAAGGCGGGCGCCGGCACGTTGGCAGTAGCGGGCGCGGCGCTCCCGATCAAGGGCAGCAAGCCGCTGCCGGCATCGGACTGATCTCTTCAAAGGTTACTCAATGCGAGAGATAGCTTGATGCGCCGCAACCTGTTCACCGCTGATCACGAGGCGTTCCGCGAGGTCGTGCGGGAGCTGCTGGAGAAGGAGGTCGTCACCCGCTTCCCCGACTGGGAGCACGACGGGCAGGTGCCGCGCGACCTGTTCACCCGGCTCGGCGGCCTCGGCCTGATCGGCACCGCGATCCCCGAGGAGTACGGCGGAGGCGGCCAGGAGGACTACCGCTACAACGTCGTCCTCCAGGAGGAGGCCGCGCGGGCCCTGGTCACGCTCGGCACGCTACGCACGCAGCTCGACGTCATCCTCTCGTACTTCCTGGCCTACGCCGACGAGGAGCAGAAGCGGCGCTGGCTGCCGGGGATCGCGGCGGGCGAGCTGCTCACCGCGATCGCCATGACAGAGCCCGGTACCGGCTCCGACCTGGCGGGGATCACCACCCGGGCAGTGCGGGACGGGAACGAGTACATCCTCGACGGCGCGAAGACCTTCATCACCGGCGGCCTGCTCGCGGACCTGGTCATCGTGGTCGCCCGCACCTCGACGGACCCGGAGAACCGCCGCGCGGGCCTGTCCCTGCTGGTGGTGGAGGACGGCATGCCCGGGTTCACCAAGGGCAGGCGGCTGGACAAGATGGGCCTCAAGGCCCAGGACACCGTCGAGCTGTCCTTCGCGGGCGTGCGGGTGCCGGTGGCGAACCTGCTCGGGGAGGAGGGCCAGGCCTTCGGCTACCTCGGCGCCAATCTGGCGCAGGAGCGGCTGGCCATCGCCGTCGGGTCGGTGGCCCAGGCCGCCGCCGCGCTGGAGCAGACCATCGCGTATGTCAAGGAGCGCAAAGCCTTCGGCACTCCGGTGGCCTCGTTCCAGAACACTCGGTTCGAGCTCGCCGCAGTGTCCGCGGAGATCGAGGCGGCGCAGGCGCTCCTGGACCGGGCCGTGTCCGAGCACGTCCGCGGTGAGCTGTCGGTGGCCGACGCCGCCCGCACGAAGCTGTTCTGCACGGAGATGCAGGCGCGCGCGGTGGACCGGTGCCTGCAGCTGTTCGGCGGGTACGGCTACATCCTCGAGTACCCGCTCGCGCGGCTGTACGCGGACGCCCGGGTCGCCCGCATCTACGGCGGGACCAGCGAGGTCATGAAGCTCATCATCGGCAAGGACCTCGGTCTGTAGAGGGGAACGCATGAAGATCGACGGCATCTCGGCCCTGGTCACCGGCGGCGGGTCCGGGCTCGGGCTGGCCACGGTCCGGCAGCTGCTCGACACGGGGGCGGCAGGTGTGGTCCTGCTCGACCTGCCGACGTCGCCCGGGGCCCAGGTCGCGGCCGAGCTGGGGAAGAACGCCCGGTTCGTCGCCGGGGACATCACCGATGAGGACTCGGTGGCAGCCGCCCTCGACGCGGCGGAGGAGACCGGCCCGGTGCGCGCGGTCGTGCACTGCGCCGGCCGCGGCGGGGACCGGCAGCGGATCCTGAACCGGGACGGCACCCCCGGGGCCCTGGACACCTTCGAGCAGGTGCTACGGATCAACCTCGTCGGCACCTACAACGTGCTCCGGCTCGCGGCCCAGCGGATGAGCGGCAACGAGATCGTCGACGGCGACCGGGGCGCGATCGTGCTCACCGCGTCCGTCGCCGCGTTCGACGGGCAGATCGGGCAGACGTCCTACACGGCGTCCAAGGCGGGGGTGCACGGCATCACGCTGGTTGCCGCGCGGGACCTGGCGAGCTGGGCGATCCGGGTCAACACCATCGCCCCCGGCACCTTCGACACCCCGATGCTCGCTCGGCTGCGCGACGACATCCGGGAGGGCCTGGCCGCGTCGGTGCCGCACCCCAAGCGGCTCGGCCACGCGGACGACTACGCGCACATGGCGGTGAGCCTGCTGGAGAACGCCTACGTCAACGGGCACACCGTCCGGCTCGACGGCGCCATCCGCATGGCGCCCCGCTGACCGACGACCCACGAGGAGGACCACCCGGTGAGGCGCACCCTGTACGGCCCGGACCACGAGGCCTTCCGCGAGGTCGTACGGACCTTCCTGGCGAAGGAGGTCGTACCGAACCACGAGGAGTGGGAGAGGGCGGGCGTGGTCCCGCGCGAGCTGTTCACCGCCGCCGGTGCCCAGGGACTGCTCGGCATGGCCGTCCCCGCGTCGTTCGGCGGAGGGGGCACGCCGGACTTCCGGTTCAACGCCGTAATCACCGAGGAGATCGTCCGCGCAGGGGTCCCCGGGTCCGGCAACGGCATCACGCTGCAGAACGACGTTTGCCTCCCCTACTTCCTGGATCTCGCCACGGACGAGCAGAAGGCGCGCTGGCTGCCAGGCATCGTGTCCGGCGAGCTGGTCACGGCGATCGCCATGACCGAACCCGGCACGGGCTCGGACCTCGGGGCGATCCGGACCACGGCGATCCGGGACGGCGAGCACTACGTCGTCAACGGGGCGAAGACCTTCATCACCAACGGGCACAATGCCGACTTGGTGATCACCGCCGTCAAGACGGAGCCGACCCAGCGGCACAAGGGCATGTCCCTGGTGGTGCTCGAGCGGGGGATGGCGGGCTTCGAGCGCGGGCGCAACCTCGACAAGCTGGGGCAGCACGCGCAGGACACCGCGGAGCTCTCGTTCACCGACGTCCGGGTCCCCGTGTCCAACCTGCTGGGGGAGGAGGGCCGGGCGTTCGCGCACCTGGTCGACCGGCTGCCCCAGGAGCGGCTCGGGATCGCGGTCGCCGGGACCGCGGGGGCCCGCACGGCCCTCGACCAGACGCTGGAGTACGTCCGGGAGCGCACTGCCTTCGGACAGCCGATCGGTTCGTTCCAGAACTCCCGCTTCGTCCTCGCGGAGATCGCCACCGAGGTGGATCTCGCCGAGCACTTCGTGGACGACTGCGTCCGCGCGCACCAACAGGGTGAGCTCACCGCCGTCGACGCCGCCAAGGCGAAGTGGTGGTGCACGGAGCTGCAGGGTCGGGTCGTGGACCGGTGCCTGCAGCTGTTCGGCGGCTATGGCTACATGAACGAGTACCCGATCGCCCGCGCGTTCGCCGACGCCCGGATCACCCGGATCTACGGTGGGACCACCGAGATCATGAAGGAGGTCGTCGGCCGCGACCTCGGCCTCGGCCTCTGAGCGACCTCCGACACGGTTCGTATCGTCGGCGCCGCGGGCGCCGTAGTCTCTTCAGCATACTCATTGACGACCGCAAAGGAGCGTCGTGGACCGCATTTCCCTCGTGGACTACCTCGTCCTCGACGAGGAGCCGCACCTCGTGGCGCAGGAGTGCCCGAACTGCGCGGCGCGCTACTTCGACCGGCGCAGCGCATGCGCGAACTGTGGGCTCCAGGAGGAGTTCCGCCGCGTGCGGGTTCCCACCACCGGGACGCTGCACAGCTTCACGATCGTGCACTTCGCCGCCGAAGGCGTCGAGGTTCCGTTCGTGGCCGGGGTCGTTGACTGCGACGGCACCAGCGTCCGGTCCAACATCGTGAACGTGCCGGCGGACCCGGAGCACGTGACCCTCGGCATGAAGGTGCGGCTGACCACCGTGCCGGTCGGGAAGGACGACTCCGGGGTCGAGGCCGTCGGGTACGGCTTCGAACCGGCCGAGTAGGAGGCGACCATGGCGGAGAACGTCTGGATCCTCGGGATCCACATGACCAACTTCGGCAAGCACAAGGACAAGGACGTCCTCGATCTGGGGGCCGAGGCGGCCATCGGCGCGTTGAAGGACGCCGGGGTCACCATCCGGGACATCGGCGTGATCGGCGCCGGGAACCTGATGGGACCCTCCGGATTCGGCCAGGCCCTGCAGAAGCAGATCGGTCAGACCGGCGTCCCGGTGTTCAACGTGGCCAACGCCTGTGCCACCGGTGCGACCGCGCTGCGCGTCGCGATCATGGCGATCAAGGCGGGCGAGGCGGACATGGGCCTCGCCGTTGGCGTCGAGAAGTTGGCGGGCGCCGGGCTGCTGACGGGCAACCAACGTGCGGCCCAGGGGAACGAGTGGACCCGTGAAGGCCGGTTCGGCGCGGTCGCCCCGCTCGACGGGCGGATCGGTACCGAGACGATGCCGGGCGTGTTCGCACAGATCGGCATGGAATACGGGCACCGCTACGGCGGGGCGGACTTCGCGCTGTTCGCGGGCATCTCGGAGAAGAACCACGCGCACTCGACGCTGAACCCGAAGGCCGCCTACCGCAAGCGGTTCACGCTCGACGAGATCATGAACGACATGATGATCGCGTACCCGAACACGCGGCCGATGTGCTCGGCCAACTGCGACGGGGCCGCGGCGGCGGTCGTGGTGAGCGAGGCCAAGCTCCGCACGCTCTCCCGCGAGCAGCAGCGCCGCGCGGTCAAGATCAGCGCCTCGGTGCTGACCAGCGACCCGTACCAGGAGGCCTGCCAGATCCTGCCGGACGTCAACACACTGACCCGGCAGGCGGCCACGACTGCGTACGAGCAGGCGGGCATCGGCCCTGAGGATCTGGACCTCGTCGAGCTGCACGACTGCTTCGCCACCGCCGAGCTGGTGCACTACGACAACCTGCAGCTGTGCGAGCCGGGCGGGGCGGTGGACTTCTTCAAGTCCGGCGCGCCGTGGCGGGACGGGAAGACCCCGGTCAACGTGTCCGGCGGGCTGCAGTCGAAGGGCCACCCCGTCTCGGCGACGGGGATCGCCAACGTCTGGGAGATCGCCACCCACCTGCGCGGCGAGGCCGGACCGCGGCAGATCCCCGGGGCGAAGGTCGGGCTGGCGCACGTCATCGGCCTCGGCTCGGCCTGCGGCGTGCACGTGCTCGAGAAGTCCGCTCTCTGACGGCGCGGCGGAGGCCGACGCGGAGACCGACCCGTCGGTCTCTGCGAAGGCCCCGCCGGCGGGTCGGGCTGTTCAGGACGGGCGGGAGGGCATCGGGCCCACGTCGTGCCAGTCCGGTGACGCCAACGTCGTGGAACCGCCGCGGACCGCGGAGGTCGGCGTCGTGCAGTTGATCAGCCGCTCGAGGCCCTGCCGGTGAGCGCCGCGATCGGGGTGACCGCAGCCGTCAGCCCACAGGGGTGTGCGCGCCAACCTGGGCATGGGGACCTCTCCGGTGAGATCGCAGGAGACGTGCGGCGTCTCCGGGGTCCTCAGCAGCCGACGAGTCGTTCGGAGACGGTCCACAGCCGGGCCGCGTGCTCGCCGTCCAGCGCATAGTCGCGCACGCCCCGCGGGGACTCGGGGCCGGTGACTTCGGCAACCGCGCAGTCGGTGAGGTAGAGCCCGCCCCGGTCCGCGAGCTCTGGGGCGACGGCGGCCCAGACGCTCGTCGCCGCGCCCTGCGGCACCGTGCGGAAGGCGATGCCGTTGGTGGCGGCGGTGGCCTCGATCTGCTCCCGGTCCGCGGTGCTGAAGTGCCGTCCGAGATCGGTGTGGATCGCGCCCGGGTGCACGGCGAAGGCGCGCACCCCGTCGTCTCGCCAGCGGCGGTCCAGCTCGACCGCGCACAGGGCGTTGGCGGTCTTGGAGGCGCCGTAGGCGAGGTAGGGGTCATAGGGAGCGGGGCCCTCGGCGAGCCGGTCCAGGTCCACGTCGGACCAGCGGTGCCCGGCGGAGCTCAGGATCACGACGCGGGCCGAACCCGCCGCGAGCAGGGCTGGTTGCAGGGCTGTGAGCAGCGCGAAGTGGCCGAGGTGGTTGACGCCGATGTGCGTCTCGAAGCCGTCCTCGGTCCGGCCCTCGGGCGCGGCCATGACGCCGGCGTTGGCGATGATCCGGTGCAGCGGAGCGCCGTCGGCCAGCAGCGCGGCGGCGCAGGCCCGCACGCTCGCCAGCGACCCCAGGTCGAGTGCGAGCGGGACGAGCCGGGCGCCGGGCACGTCGGCCGCGACCCGGGCGCAGGCCGCCCGGGCACCCTCCTCGGTGCGGCCGGTCATGAGCACCTCGGCGCCCGCAGCGGCGAGCACCCGGGCGGTCTCCGCGCCGATGCCGGCGGTGGTGCCGGTGACCAGCGCCCGGCTCCCGGTCAGGTCCACCCCGGCCGTGACCTCGGCGGCGGTGGGCAGGAGCTGCGGAGTGGTCACGGCTGGGCGGTCCGTGACACGCGGACCGCACTCCCGGCGCCCTCCCAGAAGGGCTCCCACGTGGGGAAGCCCTTCGGCAGTCGGGCGGGCTGCGACTGCTCGCGCCCCGGCCAGCGGGAGAAGGCGGCGTCCTGGGGATGCTCCAAGGCGTCCGCCACGTACCAGGGCTGCAGCCTGCGACGCTCGAAGTACCAGACGCCGTCGTCGCGGCGGTAGGTGTCGAGGTAGCGGATCGCCATGACCACCCAGGCGTCGCCGTCCTCGTGCTCGGCGCGGCAGTACACGCTCCCGGTGGCGTAGTCGGAATCGACGAGGTCGACGACGTGTCCACTGACGAAGTGCATCGATCGGTAGAAGCCGGTCAGGACCTCGCCGAACCATGTCCTCAGAGCCCCGCGGCCCTTCCCGGCGCGGCCGTTGTCGACGTCGGCGACGAACAGCTCGGCGAGCGAGTCGAGGTCTCGCGAGTCCACGGCCAGGGCATAGCGGGCGGCGAGGTCGCGGATGGCGAGCTGGGACTCGACGCGGTCCAGGCGCTGGGCGATGTCGGTCTCCGTCGGGGGCGTGACTCGGGTCATGGAGTGCACTCTCGCCTCTCCGGGCCCGTGCGGGCAAGACGCCGAACAGCATTGAGTGTTCCTTTTCTCGTGTCGCTGTGTTCTGATGGCCACGTGCTCCGGTATCAGGCGACGCGGCCGCTCCCGGACCGGCTGACCGCCCGGCACGCGGCGGCCGGGCTGGTCTCCGACGCGGTCCTCAACGAGCTGCCCCGCCGCAACGCGGAGACCTTCGCCGGTCTTCCCGCCCTGGTCGACGTGACCCGGGAGGGGCACGAGCCCGTGCGGCGCAGCCACGCCGAGCTCGCCGCGGAGGTGAGCCGGGTCGCGGGGTTCCTGCGCGCGGGTGGGATCGGCCGCGGGGACGTGGTCCTGGTCCAGTCGCCGAACCTCGGCGAGGTCGTCGTCGCGGTGTGGGCGGCCTGGCACGTCGGCGCGGTCGTGGTCCCGGTCGTCGACATCTACCGCAGCCACGAGATGCGGCACATCCTCGGGCTCGTCGAGCCCGCGGCGGTGGTCGCGGCGGCGGAGCACCGCGGTGAGCGGATCGCCGTGATGCTCGACGGGGTGCTGGGCGACCTCGGCCTCCACCCGCGCGTCCGGCTGGTGCTCGACGGCGAGGAGCCGGGCTGGACGCCGTTCGCGGACCCCGCCGCGGGTCCCGACCCGGGCCCGCAGCCGGTCTCGCCCGACGATCCCGTGCTGGTGCTGTTCACTTCCGGCACCACGTCGGCGCCGAAGGGCGTGGTGCACTCCTCGCGGACGCTGATCGCCGAGGCGCTGCAGTCCCAGCGGATCTGGGGCGTCGGGGTCCAGGACCGGTCCTATATCGCGCTGCCGATCGCGCACGTCAGCGGGTTGATCCACAGCGTGCTCGTGCCGGGGCTGACCGGGTGCTCGCTCGTCCTGTCGCGGTTGACGTCCACGGCACGGGCCGCGTCGGAGCTCCTCGAGCACGGCGTGACCTTCTGTGCGGGAGCGCCGGTGCTGCTGGCCGAGGTGACCAGGCGGTGTCTCGAGGCGGGGGTGCGGCCCTCGATCCGGGTCTGGGTCAGCGGCGGACAGACCGTGGGCCGGGCGGGCCTCGCCGTCGGCGAGCAGGTCGGCATCCGGGCCGCCCGCGTCTACGGGATGACCGAGCTGCCGTCGGTCACCGCGAGCACCCCGGCGGACGACGACCACGTCCGGCTGGACACCGACGGCAGGCTCGCCGAGGGCGTCGAGGCGCAGGCGGTCGACCCGGAGACCCGGCGGGCGCTGCCGCCGGGCGTCGAGGGCGAACTGCGGGTCCGGGGACCCGAGCGGATGCTCGGCTATCTCGTCGCCGCCGAGACCGACGCCCAGGTCGACGCCGAGGGCTGGTTCACCACCGGCGACCTCGGCGTCGTCGGGCCGGACCGGACGGTCACCGTGACCGGGCGGATCAAGGACACGATCAACCGGGCCGGGGAGAAGTTCAGCACCCGCGACATCGAGGACGTCCTCGGCGAGCATCCGGCGGTCGCCGGGGTCGCGGTTGTCGCGGCCCGGGACGCCCGGTACGGCGAGGTCCCCGCCGCGTTCCTCGTGGCGGACCCGGCCGTGCCTCGCCCCGGCGAGCAGGAGCTGGCGCGACACCTGGCCGAGCGCGGCGTCGCCCGGCAGAAGACACCGGTCCACTGGCGCTGGTGCGCGGAGCTGCCGGTCACGGCGACCGGCAAGGTCCGCAAGGCCGAGCTGAAGAACAGGATCGACGGAGAGGACCGCCCCGTCCCCGTCTGACGGGCGCCCACGAAGGAGTGTGCATGCAGCTCGGCGTCTACCTGGACCTGCGCAACCCGCCACAGTGGCGGCAGGACTGGTCGCGGCTCTACGGCTTCTCGCTCGAGCTCTGCGAGGAGGCGGAGCGGCTCGGGCTCGGCTCGGCGTGGTTCTCCGAGCACCACCTGTTCGCCGACGGCTACCTGCCCCAGCCGCTGACCTTCGCCGCCGCGGTCGCGGCGCGGACCAGCCGGATCCGGCTCGGCACGGCGGTCATGCTGGCGCCGCTGCGGCCGCCCGCGCAGATCGCCGAGGAGGCGGCCGTCGTCGACGTCCTCTCGGGCGGACGGCTGGACCTCGGCCTCGGCGCGGGCTATCGGCCGCCGGAGTTCGCCCTGTACGGCGCGGACTTCACGTCCCGCTACAAGGCCACCGACGGCACCGTGCGGGAGCTGCGCAGACTGTGGGGCGACGGCGGTGTCACCCCGCCGCCGGTGCAGTCCGCGCTGCCGATCTGGTTGGGCTACAACGGTCCCCAGGGCGCCCGCCGGGCGGGCAGGCTGGGAGAGGGGTTGCTCTCGCTGAACCCCGCGCTGCTCGAGCCCTATCGCGAGGGCCTTGCCGAGGGCGGTCACGACCCCGCGGCCGCGCGGATGAGCGGCACCGTCAACCTCTTCGTCTCCGAGGACCCGGAGCGCGACTGGGCCCGGGTGAAGCCACATCACACCCACCAGTGGGAGAGCTACCGGCAGGCGTCGGTCGAGGGCACCGGTCGTCCCGCGCCGCGGCCGTTCGACGCCGAGGTCTCGCGGGCCCGCGGCCTGACCCCCGGCCTCGGGAACATCCTGGTCACCACGCCCGAGGACGCGGCCGCGCAGCTCGCCGAGCGCACCCGGGACATCCCGGTCGAAACCGTGTTCGTCTGGGTCTCACCAGGCGCCCTTCCCGAAGACCTGGCGCTCGCCCACCTGCGCTCCCTCGGCGACCACCTCGCCCCGCTGCTCAAGGACCTGTGAGAAGCCGTGACCACCACCGAGGGCGCGCTCGACGTCGCCGACCGGCTCGAGCTGCACGAGATCCCCGCGCTCTACGGCGACCTCATCGACGCGCGGGACTGGCCGGGGCTGGCGGCCGTGTTCACCGACGACGCCGTCTTCGAGATCACTGTCAAGGGCACGCTCGTGCTGCGTGGGCTCGACGCGATCCGCGCGCACATGGACTCCACCGACGCGCACCCGCTTGCCCACCTCATGGTCAACATCCGGGTGGCGGGCGGCGACCCGGTCCGGCTGCACAGCCGGGTGCTCGGCATTCTGCCGGGCAGGCTGGTGGGCTCGGGTTCCTATGTGGACGAAGTGGTGCGCACGCCGGCCGGCTGGCGGATCCGGCACCGCCGTTTCACGATGCTGCGGGTGCCACGGGCATGAGCGCGGCGGACCTCGCCGGCCGGGTCGCGGTCGTCACGGGTGCTGCGCGGGGCCTCGGGAGGACCACGGCGTTGGCGCTCGGGCGGGCCGGGGTGAAGGTCGTCCTCGTCGGACGCAGCACGCGGGAGCGTCCCAACAAGGCGCTGCCCGGCACGCTGGAGGAGGTCGCCATGGAGTTGGTCGCTCTGGGCGCCGATCACCTCGTCGTGGCGGCAGACGTGTCCTCCGAGGAGGACGTCGCCCGGGTCCTGGCCGAGACGGAGGCCCGGTTCGGCGGGTGCGACCTGCTCGTCAACAACGCGGCGGTGAGCTTCCTGGGCGACTTCCTCGCCGTGCGGCCGTCGAAGTGGCGCGCAGCGGTCGGGGTCAACCTGTTCGGGCCGGTGATGCTCCTGCACGCCTTCCTTCCCGGCATGCTGGAGCGCGGCAACGGCCGCGTGCTGAACCTCAGCTCGATCGCCGCGCTCGACGACGGTGTGGTCCAGCTGCCGTACTCGGTGAGCAAGCTCGGCCTGGAGCGCCTGACCACCGGGCTGGCCGGGCAGCTCGTCGGGACCGGGGTGGCGGTGAACTGCATCCGGATCGACGAGGTCGTGCCCACCGAGGCCGTCACGTTAGCGGCACCGCACCTGCGGGACACCGCCCGTTGCACACCCGAGCAGTTCGCGGAGGGCGCGGTGGCCGTGCTCGCGCTGCCCGCCGAGCGGACGGGCGAGGTGCTGGCCATGGACGACCTGCGGGCCGCCGGGGTGCTGCCGGGGTGAGCGAGCGGCCGCGGGTGGGCCTGACCCCGGCCGTCGCACCGGACCCCGCCCTGCCTCGGGGTGGGAGCCTGTGCACGAGGTCTGCACGCTCGCCGAGGAGCTCGACTACGACGTCGTCGCGATACTGCGACCACCGGTTCACACCGGAGCTCTCAGAGGCGCCCGCGCCGCTGCTGGTACCTGCGGCCGTCGCCGCGCGCACCACCTGCCTGCGCCTCTCCACCTCGGTCGACCTCGCCCCGTTGCGTCCGCCGCTGGGCGCCGCCCGGGTGCGAGGACCTGCTGGTCACCTTCGGCCACCTTCCCGACGCCGCGCGGGCCGCCCCGCGGTCGAGCTGCTCGGCCGCGAGGTATTGCCTCACCTATGACCCCACAACCGATCGGAGGACTTCGATGGGGGACTACACGCACATCCGTTACGAGACCCCGGCCCCGCACGTGGCGCGGGTGGTGCTCGACCGGCCCGAGGTGGCGAACGCGCTGCACCGCGAGCTGATGGAGGAGCTGGAGCACGCTGTGCGGCGCATCGAGCGGGATCCAGACGTACACGTATGGCTGCTCACCGGGAGCCCCCGACCCGACGGGCGGCCCTGCTTCAGCAGCGGTCTGGACCTCAAGGCGGCCGCGGCGACTACGGGCAGGCCCCGCGGTGACATCGTGACCGACCTGATCGACGAGCTGCTGACCCCGTCGATCGCGGTGGTCGACGGAGTGTGCACCACCGGGGCACTCGAGCTGGTGCTGGCCTGCGACCTGCGGATCGCAGCAGACACGGCTGAGTTCTCGGACCGACACATGCCGCACTTCGGGCTTGCGCTCGGTGGGTGGGGCGGGCCTGCCCGCTTGACCAGGCTGGTGGGCCAGGACCTGGCGAAGGAGGTGTTCCTGCTCAGCCCCGCCCTGTCCGGTGCGCGAGCCGAGCGAATCGGGCTGGTCAACCGGTGCGTGCCCGGCGCGGAGCTGGCGGACACCGCTGTCGGGATGGCGCGGCACATCGCGGGTCTTCATCCCGAGGGGGTCCGCACGATGATGGGCTACTTCGCCGTCGAGGGTGATCTCGGCAAGCAGGAGGCGGTGCGGTGGTCCCGCCTCGCGGCCCGGTTCCCGGCGTTTCGGGGGCGGCCGCGGGCCGAGGTCGCCGCTCGCTTCACGCGTGGGTCGTTCGGCCGGGGTGAGCCCGGTGACGATGAGGCCTGATGAGCGTGACTCGCATAGAGTGTCCTGTGAATCGGTTGGAACGATCGCTGGAGGTACTCCGTGACGCATGAGCGAGACGGGCTGAGCACACGACGCGAGGGCGACACCCTCGTCCTCACGCTCGACCGCCCGGACAGGCGCAACGCACTCACCGTGGCGTTGGTGTCCGCGCTGGCCGACGCCGTGGCCGCAGCGCCGGCTGCGGGGGCCCGCACGGTCCTGCTGACCGGTGCCCCGCCGGTGTTCTGTGCCGGCGGGGACCTCACGGATCTCTCCGCGGTCGCGGACCGCGGGGCGCTGGCCGTCAGCGAGACGATCTACGGCCAGTTCCATCGGCTCGTGCGCACGCTCGGCGAGGTTCCCGTGCCCGTCGTGGCGGCGGTCAACGGTGCCGCGCTCGGCGCCGGCCTGGACCTCGCCGCAGTCTGCGACTTGCGCGTGGCCTCGAGCGAGGCGGTGTTCGCAAGCTCCTGGATCGGCGTCGGCCTCGTGCCCGGGATGGGCGGCGCGACCTGGCTGACCCGGCTCCTCGGCGGGGCCCGGGCCGCGGAGCTGGTGCTGACCGGCAAGCGGATCGACGCAGCCACGGCCGAGCGCTGGAATCTCGTGCACGAGGTCGTGGAGCCCGACGCCGTGCTCGACCGGGCGCTGAAGCTCTGCGCCGACCTCGCCGCGCTGCCGCCAGTGGCTCTGGCCCGCAGCAAGGCGGCCCTGCGTCGGACGCTCACCGAGGGCGCCGACGCCGAGCTGGCCGCCCTGGGCGCAGTCCAGGGCAGCCTGCTCACCGGTCCCGAGTTCGCCGAGTGCGCCGCCCGCTTCCGCCGCTGACCCCGCGCGGCGGGTCAGCCCCAGCGGGCGGCGACGAGCGCGTCGGCGTGCGCGTCGACGCCACCCGCCTCCAGCCGGAGATCTTGCAACCGCAGCGTCCAGACGTGAAGGTCGTACTCCAGCGTGAAGCCCATCGCACCAGTCAGCTGGTGGGTCTCCTGCAGGACCACTCCGGCGGTCTCCACCGCGGCGGTCGCGGCCGACGCGGCCAGGTCCGCGGGTGCCCCCCGCTCGGCGGCGAGCCGGGTGAGCCAGGAGGTCCCCTCGACCCGGACGTGGCAGTCCGCCAGCCGGTGCTGCAGGGCCTGGAAGGTGGCCAACGGCCTGCCGAACTGCTCGCGCTCGGTCAGGTAACGGGTGGTGCGCTCCAGTGCGCCCCTGGCGCAGCCCGCGATCTCGGCGGCCAGTGCGACCTGCCACCAGCGACGCACCGTGTCACCCGCGCCGGGCGCGAGCGGCTCCACGTCGGTCGTCTCGATGCGGGCCAGCGGATGGCCGAAGCTGCTGGGCACCGGGACCGCGGTGAACCCGCCGCGGCGGGCCAGCACGGCGTCGGCACCGTCGACGAGGACCACGGCCTCCACGTCGGTGCCGAACCGCACGGGCCCGGAGGAGCGGCGGTCGGCGACGGTGACCGTGCGCGGCGGTGCGTCGAGCACGGCGGGCGCCACCAGCGTCCGCGCTCCAACCGGGCCGACGCCGCCCGCCGCGGCCGTCCACTCGGTCACCAGGGTGGCGGCGAGCGGACCCGCGTCGGGATCGGGTGCGAGGTCGAGGAACCCGGCGTCGTCGAGCGCGGCGAACAGCTCGGCGTCCACGCCGCCACGGGCGCGCAGCTCGCGAGCGCGGTCGGTGCCCGCGTGCCGGGCCAGCAGGGTCGTACACGCCTCCCGCAGGTCGGTCTGGACGGGATCGAGGGTGAAGTCCATGGTTGTCTCCCGGTCAGACGGGCTTCGGCAGCCCGAGGGCGAGGCGGGCGATGAGGTTGAGCTGGACCTCCGCGGTCCCCGAGGCGACCCCGGCCGTCATGCCCCACTTGAACTGGCGGTGTGCGACGGTGTGGTCCTCCAACCCGTCGGTGCCGAGCACCTGGAACGCCACCTCCATGACGGCCCGCTCGGCCCGGACGGCGGCGGAACGGTAGACGTACGCGGTGGGGCTGTCCGGCCTGCCGCGCTCCCGGTCGTCGATCACCTTCCAGACGAGCACCCGCGCCATGTCACAGGCGGCCTGGGCGCGGGCGATCTCGGCGCGGATGCGGGTCTGGTCCAGCAACCCGCGCTCGCGCGCGGCGCCGACGATCTCGTCGAGGTACTGCTCGGCCCTGGCGTAGCGCGCGACGCCGACCCGCTCGAAGGCGAGCGCCCGGCGGATCAGCGGCCAGCCCTGGTTCACCTCTCCCAGCACGATCGAGTCCGGCACCCGCGCGTCGGTCAGCACCACCTCGTGGAACGCGCCCTCGCCGACGACGCCGGGGATCTTGCGGACCTCGACGCCCGGGGTGTCCATGGGCAGCAGGAACACGGTGATCCCCGCATGCTTGGCCGCCTGCGGGTCCGTGCGGGCCAGCAGCATGCAGTACTCGGCGATGAGGGCGTTGGACGTCCAGATCTTCTCGCCGTCGATCACGAAGTGGTCGCCGTCCGGCACCGCGCGGGTGCGTAGCGAGGCCAGGTCGGAGCCGGCGTCGGGCTCGGAGAAGCCCTGGCACCAGATCACGTCTCCGCGGCTGATCCGTTTCAGGTGGTAGGCCTTCTGCTCCTCGGTGCCGAACATCATGATCGACGGCCCGATGAAGTTGACGTTCATGTACTGCCCGCCGCGGGGCTCGCCGTGCAGGATCATCTCCTCCGCCACGGCCAGCTGCTGCCAGCCGTCGGCCCCTCGGCCGCCGTACTCGACGGGCCACGCGGGAGTCAGCCACCCCGCGTCGGCCAGGCGCCCGCAGTAGTCCTTCGAGCGCTCCGCCCACTCCTCCTCGGCGAGATCGAAGTTCTGGTAGCCCGCGGGGACGATCTCGTCGAGCAGGCCGGCGAGCTCGGCCCGGAAGGCCTGCTGGTCGTCGGTCCAGGTGAAGTCCATGGGTACCCCTCTCCGCGCGTCCAGCGGGCGGAGACGGTGGCGCCCACCCTGACGCATCTGAGTCAAAGTACACCCAATGCCACCTGCTGCCGAGCGGCTGCGGGAAGTCCGGTGTGACGTGCGCCGCAGTCGAAGGCAAGCCATTGAGTATGCTGTAATTTGCGACGGGATCCACGAGGACGTGAGGGAGACGCCGTGCCGGAGCACACCGAGACGGGCTTCGAGGAGCGGGCCAGGGCGTGGCTCGCCGAGCAGGCCCCGCGACACGGCTGGGCCGCCCAGGGCGGCCGCGACCGCGGGGTCCGGGACGAGGCCGAGTACCTGAAGCGGGCCAAGGAGTGCCAGGCCCTGTTGTTCGACAACGGGTTCGCGGGCATCTCCTGGCCCACCGAGTACGGCGGCCAGGGCCTCGGCATCCGCGAGCAGATCCTGTTCAACGTCGCCTCGCTGGACTACGACCTGCCGCTCGGGCCCTACATCATCGGGCTCGGCATGTGCGGTCCGACGGTGCTGGCCGTGGGCACCGAGGAGCAGAAGCAGCGCTACATCCGGCCGATGCTGCGCGGCGAGGAGGTGTGGTGCCAGCTGTTCTCCGAGCCCGGTGCAGGCTCGGACGTCGCAGGCCTGAGCTCCCGCGCGGTACTCGACGGCGACGAGTGGGTGCTCAACGGCCAGAAGATCTGGACCTCCGGTGCGCAGTACTGCGACTACGGCATCGTGATCGCACGAACGGACCCGGATGTGCCCAAGCACAAGGGCATCACGATGTTCATCCTCGACCTGCACGCGCCCGGCGTGACCCTGCGCCGGATCACCCAGATCGACGGCGGCGCGCACTTCAACGAGGTCTTCTTCGACGACGTGCGGATCCCGGCCGAGAACGTGCTCGGCGGTGTCGGGAACGGCTGGCTGGCGGCCACGACGACACTGGCCAACGAGCGCGTCTCGCTCGGCGCGGTCCGGGCCATGAACGACACCCCGTCCGCCGAAGACCTGATCGGCCGCGCCCGGGAGATGGGGCGGTCCGATGATCCCGTGCTGCGCCAGAAGCTCGTGGACCTCTGGTTGCAGGAGCGCACCGTCGGCCTGCTCGGCGACCGGATCACCTCGGCGATCCTGCGTGGACAGACGCCCGGCCCCGAGGGCTCGGTCGCCAAGCTGGTCCGCACCGACCACGCCCGGCTCTCCGCCCGGCTCGGCGCCGAGCTGGCGGGGCCGGCGGCGACCGCGTGGGGCCGGGGCTCCGACGACGGCCAGTGGGCGGCGACACTGCTTTTCGTGCCGTCGCTGTCCATCGCGGGCGGCACCGACGAGGTCCTCCGCAACATCATCGGCGAGCGCGTGCTCGGCCTGCCGAAGGAGCCGCAGGTCGACCGCGACGTCCCGTTCCGCGAGCTCACAGGGAAGGCCGGACGATGAGCCTCGTTCTCACCCCGGAGCAGGAGGACCTGCGCGGCATCGTCCGCGGCTTCCTGGCCGACCGCTCGCCGTCGACCGAGGTTCGACGGCTGATGGAGACCACCGACGGGCTGGACCGCGCGGTCTGGGCCATCGCCGCGGGGGAGCTGGGCCTGCAGGGTCTCGCCCTACCGGAGGAGTACGGCGGGGGCGACGCCGGGATCGTCGAGCAGGTGCTGGTGTCCGAGGAGGCGGGCCGCGCGGTCTACGCCGCCCCATATCTGGGCACCACCCTGGCCGCGGACGCGATCCTGCGCGCGGACGACGGGGCCGCGGCCAAGGACCTGCTGCCGGGCATCGGCGACGGGTCGGTGATCGCGGCCCTCGCGGTCACCGAGGACGACGGGTCCTGGGAGCCCGGCGCGGCGACCGTGCGGGCCGAGCGCACCGCCCGCGGGTTCGCCCTCACCGGGCACAAGAACTTCGTGCTCGACGGGATGGCCGCCGACCTGTTCGTGGTCAGCGCCCGCACCGAGGCCGGGCTCGCGCTGTTCGCGGTCAGGGCCGACGCCGCGGGGCTGACCCGCACGGCGCTCGAGACGCTGGACCGCACCCGCAAGCAGGCCCGGCTGGAGCTGGCCGGCG
Organism: Pseudonocardia sp. NPDC049154; assembly: GCF_040648315.1. NCBI lineage: Bacteria > Bacillati > Actinomycetota > Actinomycetes > Pseudonocardiales > Pseudonocardiaceae > Pseudonocardia > Pseudonocardia sp. NPDC049154. The sequence continues at coordinate 26,904 of NZ_JBEZDN010000029.1, read as the reverse complement.
TCGAGGCGCGGCTCATCGGCGAGGACGGCGCCGCCGAGGCGGTGCTCGCCGGCACCCGGGACCTGGCGCTCACGCTGCTGTCCGCCGAGTTGGTCGGCACCGCGCAGTGGTGCCTGGACACCACGGTCGAGTACGCGAAGATGCGCACCCAGTTCGGCCGCCGGATCGGCAGCTTCCAGGCCGTCAAACACCGGCTGGCGGACATGCTGCTCGGCCTGGAGTCGGCGCGAGCGGCCGTGTACGAGGCGGCGCGGGTGGCCGTCGAGGACCCGGCGGCGCTGCCAGTCGCCGCGGCCGCGGCCAAGGCAGTCGCCTCGGATGCCGCGACGTTCGCCGCCACGGAGACCATCCAGCTGCACGGCGGCATCGGCTTCACCTGGGAGCACGACGCCCACCTGTACTACCGGCGCGCCCACGCGGACGCGCTGTTGTTCGGCGACGCGACCCGGCAGCGCGAGCGGCTGGCCGTGCTGCTCGGCATCTGAACGAGAGGACCACGGACATGGGAGCACTGGACGGTCGGGTTGCGATCATCACCGGCGCCGGCCGAGGGATCGGGCGTGAGCACGCGCTGCTGTTCGCGAGTGAGGGGGCCCGGGTCGTCGTGAATGACCTGGGCGGCGCCGCGGACGGCTCCGGTTCGGACGCAACGCCTGCCCAGCAGGTCGTCGACGAGATCGTCGCCGCGGGCGGCGAGGCCGTCGCGAACGGGGACGACGTCACCACCGCCGAGGGCGCGCAGAACCTGGTGCAGTCCGCGCTCGACGCCTTCGGCGAGCTGCACGTGCTCGTCAACAACGCCGGCATCCTGCGGGACCGGATGCTGGTGAACATGACCGACGACGAGTGGGACGACGTCATTCGCGTCCACCTCCGCGGGCACTTCATGCCGCTGCGCGCCGCGGCCCGCTACTGGCGGGACGCGCACAAGGCGGGCAAGGCGCTCTACCCGGCGGTGGTCAACACCGCGTCGACCTCCGGCCTGTTCGGCAACGTGGGGCAGACCAACTACGGGGCCGCGAAGTCCGGCATCGCCACCCTGACCCATATCGCCGAGCTCGAGCTCAACCGCTACGGCGTGCGACTCAATGCCATCTGCCCGGCCGCGCGCACCCGACTCACCCAGGGCCTCTCCGCCGAGCCGGAGCTTGCCGAGGGCGAGTTCGACCCGAACGACCCGGGCAACATCTCGCCGTTCGTCGCGTACCTGGCGACCGAGGACTGCCCGATCACCGGCCGGTCCTTCTTCGTGCACGGCGGCACGGTGCACCTGTTCCAGCCCTGGGCGATCATCGACAAGATCGAGATCGACCACCGCTGGACGCTCGACGAGCTGGCCAAGGAGGCGCCGCGGCTCGCCGAGGTGCCGTTCTCGCTCAACATCCCCTACTGACGATCCCCACTCAGCCGACCCGGGGAGGCGGACGACGATGTTCGCGACAGGACATCGGCGGTGAGCGCGGCGGGGACCGCGCTCACCGGCGAGCAGGAGGAGCTGCGGGCGGCGGTCCGCGGGTTCCTGGAGCAGCACGCCCCCATCGCGCGGGCCCGCGCGATGGCCTCGGCGGGCGAGACGGTCGACCCCGCGGTCTGGACCCGGATGGCGGCTGAGCTCGGCCTGCACGGGCTTGCCGTGCCGGTCGAGTACGGCGGGTCCGGGGTGGGGCTCGCCGAGCTGCAGGTGGTGCTCGAGGAGGCGGGGCGGGTCCTGCTGGTCGCGCCGTTCCTCGCCACCGTCGGACTGGCGGCGCAGCTGCTCACCACGTGCGAGGACCCCGCGGCACGTGAGCGGTGGCTGCCGCCGATCGCGGCGGGGGACCTGACCGCGACCGTCGCCGTAGGGGAGTCCGCGGGCTGGTCGGCGCAGGACGTCGCGGTCACGGCGACCGCGGGACCGACGGGTTGGACCATCTCCGGCACGGCCGGCTTCGTGCTCGACGGTGACACCGCGGACCTGCTGATCATCGCGGCCCACGCGCCGGACGGGCTCGCCTTCTTCGGCGTGCAGGGCGTCGGGCCCGTGCGGCGCCGGCTCGCCACCACGGACGCCACCCGGCCGCTCGCCCGCGTCGACCTCGACGCCGTCCCGGCCACCCGGATCGCCGGGGACGGCGGCGCGCTCCTGGCCCGGACCCGCGACCTCGGGCTCGCGGCGCTGGCCGCCGAGCAGACCGGCGGCGCACAGCATTGTCTGGAGACCGCCGTCGAGTACGCGAAGGTCCGGGAGCAGTTCGGCAGGCCGATCGGCTCGTTCCAGGCGATCAAGCACAAGCTCGCCGACGTGCTCATCGAGGTGGAGTCGGCCGTTTCCGCGGTGCGCATCGCGGGCTCCGTCGTGCCCACGGGGGACATCGAGTCCACCGTCGCCGCGGCGCTGGCCGCGGTGCACTGCTCGGCGGCGTTCACCCTGGCGGCCAAGGAGAACATCCAGGTGCACGGCGGGATCGGGTACACGTGGGAGCACGACGCCCACCTCCACCTCAAGCGCGCCAAGACCACGGAGCGGCTGCTCGGCATCCCGGCCGCGCACCGGGCCCGGCTCGCCTCCCTGCTGACCCTCACCACGGAGGCGTCGTGACCAGGGAGATCACGCCCGTCCTCGCCGAGCTGCCCGCCACCGAGTTCCGCACCCGGTTGCGGGCTTTCCTGGTCGAGCACCATCCCGGCCGGGGTCCGAAGGAGCCCGGCGCTCGCCTGGCCTGGCAGAAGGCCTGGCTTGCGACCCTGTTCGACGCCGGGTTCGCCGGTCCGGGGTGGCCGCGCGAGTTCGGCGGCATGGACCTGCCCTTCGGACTGCAGGTGATCTACCACGAGGAGATCGCCGCGGCCCGGGTGCCGGGTCCGCTCGGCTCGGGCCTGAACATCGTGGGCCCCACGCTGATCCGCTACGGCACGCCGGAGCAGAAGCAGCGCTGGCTGCGCCCGATGCTGCGCGGCGAGCAGATCTGGGCACAGGGATTCTCCGAGCCGGGCGCCGGATCGGACCTGCCGTCCCTGCGCACGTCGGCCCGCCTCGACGAGGCGGCCGGCGAGTACGTCGTGAGCGGGCAGAAGGTCTGGACCACCCACGCCACCCAGGCGGACATGATCTACGTCCTCGTCCGCACCGGAACTCTGGAGTCCCGGCAGCGGGGGATCAGCTACCTGCTCACGGACATCCACGCGCCGGGGATCACGGTGCGCCCGCTGCGAGACCTGACCGGCGGGGCCTCCTTCGCCGAGGTGTTCTTCGACGAGGTGCGGGTACCGGTCGACCAGCGGATCGGCGAAGAGAACGGCGGCTGGCGGCTGGTGCGTACCAGCCTCGGCCACGAACGCGCGGCCCTGGCGCTCAACCAGGCAGCGTTCTACCGCCGCGTGCTGGACGACCTGACCCGGCTGGCCCGCTCGCTCGGGCTGCTCGCCGATCCCCTCGTGCAGGACCGGTTCACCTTGCTCGAGATCCGCGTGCGGTTGATGCGCTACAACGCCATACGGACCGTCGACACGATCATGACCACCGGCGAGCCCGGGGCTGCCGCGTCGGTGTCGAGGCTGATCATCACCCGCTTCGAGCAGGAGATCCACGAGGTCGCCCTCGACCTGCTGGGTCCCGCGGGGCTCGTCGAGCGCGGCGACCCGGAGGCCGTGGAGAACGGTCGCTGGCTCTACGGCTTCCTGCGCACGCGAGCGTCGACCATTGGCGCCGGCACCGCGGAGATCCAGCGGAACACGCTCGCCGAGCAGGTCCTCGGCCTGCCGCACGATGTCGGGATGCCTGCCCGATGACCGACTACCGGTTCCTGCGTTACGAGACGCCTGCGCCGCACGTCGTCCGGGTCGTACTGAACCGGCCCGAGGTGGCCAACGCGCTGCACCACGGGCTGATCGACGACCTGCTCACCCCGTCGATCGCCGTGGTCGACGGGATCTGCACCACCGGCGCCCTGGAGCCGGCCTTCGCGGGCCGACCGAGCGCCGAGGCAGGCAAGGCGTGGCTGCAGGGCGGGCAGGCCGGCTGACCCGGCGGCGGACTTCGAGAGAGGATGGATCGAGATGGAGATGCGGGCACTGGGCCGGTCCGGGGTGCGGGTGTCGAGCCTGTGCCTCGGCGCGATGGCGTTCGGGGCCAGGGGCAACACCGACCACGATGACTCCGTCCGGATCATCCACCGGGCGCTGGACGCGGGGATCAACTTCGTCGACACCGCGGACGTGTACTCCCAGGGGGAGTCCGAGGAGATCGTCGGGCGGGCGCTGAAGGGCCGCCGCGACGACGTCGTGCTGGCCACCAAGTTCTTCAACCCGATGGGGGAGGACCCGAACCGCCGCGGCATGTCCCGGCGCTGGATCGTCAAGGCGTGCGAGGAGAGCCTGCGCCGGCTGGACACCGACCACATCGACCTCTACCAGGTGCACCGGCTCGACGAGGAGACCGACCTCGACGAGCTGCTCGGCGCACTCTCGGACCTGGTGCGCCAGGGCAAGGTGCGCATGGTCGGCTCCTCGACCTTCCCGGCCGAGGCGATCGTCGAGGCGCACTGGACCTCCGAGCGCCGCGGGCACGTGCCGCTGCGCACCGAGCAGCCGCCGTACTCGATCCTCGTGCGGGGCATCGAGCGGGACGTGCTACCCACCTGCGCCCGCTACGGCATGGGCGTGCTGGTGTGGAGCCCGCTCAACTCCGGCTGGCTGACCGGCAAGTACCGTTCGGGCCAGACCCCGGAGGCCGCGTCGCGGCTGGGTAAGCTCGGTCGCAACGTGGACGGGCCGACGGGGCGGCGCAAGACCGAGGCCGTCGAGCAGCTGGAGGCCATCGCCGCGGACGCCGGCCTGGACCTGATCACCCTCGCGCTGGCGTTCACCCTGGCCCACCCCGCCGTCACGTCGTCGATCATCGGGCCGCGCACTATGGAGCAGCTGGAGAGCCAAGTGCCCGCCGCGAGCGTCACGCTGACAGCCGAGACCCTCGACCGGATCGACGAGGTCGTGCGGCCCGGCGAGACCATCACCCGGCGGGACGTCGCGTTCGAGCCCCGCTCGATCCGGTTCCCGGCGGAACGTCGCCGGACCGGCTGATGGCGCAGGCGTTCCGCATCCGACCCGGCGGTGTCGTCCCCGACGGGGTCCCACCCGACGACGTCCCGCCCGCGGACGACGACGCCCTCGCCACCGCCATGGACCCGGCCAACCTGGGCCCCAACCGGCTGGCCCACCTCGCCGCGACCGTGCCGGACCAGCCGTTCCTCACCGAGACCGCCAGCGGGCGCACGCTGACCTTCCGCGAGACCTACGAGCGGGTGCTGCGCTGGGCCGTGCGGCTGGAGCGGGCGGGCGTCGGACCGGCGGACCGGGTCGTCAGCACTCTGCCCGCGAGCGTCGACGCGATCTGCGTGTGGTTCGCGGTGAGCCTGCTCCGCGCCTACGAGGTGGCCGTCGATCCCGCGCTGCGCGGGGAGTTCCTGCGCCACGTGCTGACCGACTCCGGCGCGGCCCTCGCCGTGGTGCGCCCGCAGCACACCGAGCTGGTGGGCGCCTTCGGAATGACGCTGCTCGAGGTCGACCCGACGCACGACGCGCTCGCCGGAATCGAGCCGACACCGCGGGACGTCTGCGTAGGGCCCGGCGACGTGTGCTGCGTGATCTACACGAGCGGCACCACCGGGCCGGCCAAGGGCGTCGTGATCACGTGGGGGCACATGACCGCGCTGCTCGGCCGGGTGCCGCGCTCGTGGTTCGGGCCCGACGAGGTGACCTACGCGATGTGGCCGATGTTCCACGTCACCGGGCGGTCTCCGGTGATCACGATGCTGGACACCGTCGGTCGGATCGTCCTGCGGGAGCGCTTCTCGCGCACCGACTTCTGGCCGGACGTGCAGGCCTACGGGATCACCCACGCGTCGCTCGCCGCCATCGCCGGGCTGCTCGCCGACGACCCGGGGCCCGAGCCGGGGGAGCACCCGCTGCGGATCGTGCTGGGCGGCAGCGACCCCGGCATTCTGCGCTTCACCGAGCGCTTCGGCGTGACCACCGTGAACAACTACGGCAGTACGGAGATCGGCTTCCCGGTGACGAACCGTCGCTTCGGCGCCGAGATTCGCGCGGTGGCGGGCTGGCCGCGTCGCGGGTACACCCTGCGGGTCGTGGACGAACAGGGCCGCGAGCTCGGACCGGGCGGCGTCGGGGAGCTGCACATCCGACCGCCCGCGCGGGAGCTCATGCTGCGCGAGTACCTCGGCCGCCCCGACCTGACCGCCCGCGCGACCGCGGACGGCTGGTACCACACTGGGGACCGGGTGGAGCTGTTCGCCGACGGCGGGTTCCGGTTCGTGGACCGGATGCGGGACACGATCCGCCGCTTCGGCGAGAACATCTCATCGACAGCGGTGGAGCACGTCGTGCTCGGGCTCGACGAGGTCGCCGAGTGCGCCGTCGTCGGGGTGGAGTCGCGGGCGGCGGGCCAGGAGGTGCTGCTGGTCCTCGTGCCCGAAGGGGGGCCGGTCGACGAGGCCGGACTGGTCTCCCGGTTGAGCAAGGAGCTGCCCAAGCACGCGGTTCCGCTCTATGTCCGCAGCGTCGAGACCCTGCCCAAGACCGCCAACGGCAAGGTCCGCAAGACCGAGCTCGCGAACCTCGCCGAGGGCGCCTGGAGACGGCCCGACTAGTGGACCGCCGCGGGGGTGAGCGTCAGATCCGCCAGCCGCCGCCGATGGCTGCGCGGATCCCCGTAGAGCGCCTGGTTCAGCGTGGCCCGCTTCAGGTACAGGTGCGAGTCCTGCTCCCAGGTGACGCCGATGCCGCCGTGCAGCTGCACCGCTTCCGCCGCCACGCTCGCGGCCGCGTCCGTGGCGTAGGACTTCGCCCGTGAGGCGGAGATCGGGTCTCCGGGCTGGTCCGCGGCCTCCTCCACGATCAACCGAGCTGTCTCGGTGGCGACCAGCATGTCCGTGCAGCGGTGTTTGACCGCCTGGAACGAGCCGACGGGGCGGTCGAACTGCTCGCGCTGGCCGACGTACTCGACGGTCCCGGACAGCACGACGTCGGCGATCCCGAGGCTGTCCGCCGCGATCGCCACCGCGGCGCGGTCCAGCAGGGCGGCGACGGCCGCCGCGCCCTCGGCTCCCGAGGCGAGGACCGCCTCGGGGCCGACGGCCAGCCCGGTCACGGTGACGTCGGCGAACGAGCGGGTCAGGTCCAGCATCGGGGCGGGCGTGATCGTCAGGCCCGCGGTGTCGCCGGGGACGGCCACCAGCAGCTCGTCGTCCGGGGTCCTCGCGCGCAGGATGAGGATGTCCGCCCCCTCCGCGGACGGGACCAGCGCGGACGTGCCGTCGAGCACCCAACCGGACCCCTCGGCGCGCGCGGTGATCCCGGCGGCGTCGACCCGACCGGTCGCGTCCGCCAGCGCGGCGGTGCCGCGCGCGGTGCCCTCGGCGAGCGCGGGCAGCCACCGCCCGCTCGCGGGCGACGGGTTCGCCTGCAGCGCACCGCCCGCCAGCACGGCGGAGGCGAACAACGTGCCGGGGGCCAGGTGCCGCCCGCCCTCGACGAGGACGACGGCGAGGTCGCCGAAGTCCGCGCCCGCGCCGCCGGAGTCCTCCGGCACGTCGATCCCGGTCCAGCCGACCTCGACCAGATGGGACCAGAGCGGGTCGGTGGCCGGTTCTGCCAGCCGGGCCCGGACCTGCTCGGAGCCGGACAGGTCGTCCAGCATGTCGCGGGCCGCCGCGCGCAGCTCGGCGCGGTCGACCCCGGTGTCGGATCCACTCATCTCGTACTCCCGCTCAGGTGGCGCTGGGCTCGCGGGGCAGGCCCAGGACCCGCTCGCCCACGACCGTGCGCTGGATCTCGTTGGTGCCGCCGCCGATGGTCCAGCCCCAAGAGTCGAGGTAGTCCAGCATCCAGGCGCCTGACTCCCAGCCGACGACCTGCGACTTCGTGGCGAAGCGGTGGGTGCCGGGTCCCGCGATCTCCACACCGAAGCGCATGATCGACTGCAGCAGCTCGCTGTAGTAGAGCTTGACGATCGACGCCTCCGGCCCGGCGCCGCCCTTCGCGATCAGGTCGGTCACGACCTTGCGGCACAACAGCCGCAAGATGTGGACCTTGGTGTCGTACTCCGCGATCGCCTCGCGGACGACGGGATCGTCGATCGCCCGGCCCGAGCCCAGCGGGGTCTCGGTCGCGAGGTCCACGAGCAGGTCCACGGCCTTGCGCAGCCGCTCGGCCAGCTCCAGGATGGTCGGCCCGCGCTCGGAGGAGAGCGTGGCCTGGGCGATCCGCCAGCCCTGGTTCTCCTCGCCGACCCGGTTCTCCACGGGGATCCGGACGTCGGTGAGGAAGAGCTCGCAGAACTCGGAGTTGCCCGTGGCCTGCTTGATCGGCCGCACCTCGACGCCCGGGGTCTTCATGTCCAGCAACAGGAACGTGATGCCCTTGCGCTTGGGCGCCGCGGGGTCGGTGCGGGTGAGCAGCAGGCACATGTCGGCGCGGGTGGCGCCTGAGGACCAGATCTTCTGCCCGTTGACAACGTAGTGGTCGCCGTCGAGCACCGCGCGGGTACGCAGGCTCGCCAGGTCGGAGCCGGCGCCGGGCTCGGAGAAGCCCTGGCACCAGGTCTGCCCGTCGAGGATGGCGGGCAGGAACCGGGCCTGCTGCTCCGGTGTGCCGCCCTCGCGCAGGGTGCCGTACGTGTGGTTGAAGGCCACGAAGAAGGCACGCATGCCCGGGGCCTTCGCGCGGGCCAGCTCCTCGAAGATCACCACCTGCTCGGCGAGCGTGTACCCGCCGCCGCCGTCCTCGGCCGCCCAGTGCGGGACGGCGTATCCGCCCTCGCGCAGCTCGCGGAGCCACCAGCGCTGGAACTCGAGGAACTCGGCCTCGCTCGCGTTCTCGTACTTGGCCTCCCACCCGGTCGGGACGTGGGCCTCCGCCCACTCGCGCACGGTCCGGCGGAACCCCGCCAGCTCGTCGAGCTCCAGCACCTCAGCCTCCGAGGGACTCGTTCAGGGGTCCAGACGCACGGTCGCGGTCCCCGTGACCACGTCCTTGCCCGCCTGGTTGGTGGTCGCGACGTCCAGCACGGCGATCGGGTTCCCGTCCCGCTCGCCGAGCTCGCGGACCGTGGCCGTGGCCGTCAGGGTGTCGCCCGGCCAGACCTGGGCGACGAACCGCACGCCGTAGTCCAGCAGCCGCCCGTCGCCGACCCAGTCGGTGAGCATCCGGCCCGTCATCGCCATGGTCAGCATGCCGTGGCCGAACACGCCCGGGTAGCCCGCCACCTCGCGAGCGAAGGGCTCGTCGCTGTGCAGCGGGTTGTAGTCGCCGGAGGCACCCGAGTACTGCACCAGCTGGGTGCGGGGGAGGTCGCCGGCCACCACCTGGCTGTGCCGGTCACCGACCTCGAGCCCGCTCGCGCTGAGCGCCATCTACGACCCCTCCTCCTCGAGCGGCAGCTGCTTCACCCCGACCGAGCGGGCGGTGACGACCAGCTCGCCCGCCTCGTCCCGGAACTCGGTGACGTTCTCCGTGAAGACCAGCCGACCGGAGCGGCCGCGCTTCTCCCACGTCTCGCCCGGGTGTGAGGTCGAGGTCAGGACGTCCCCGACCCGCACGGTGCGGTGGTAGGTGTAGTGCTGCTCGGCGTGCAGCCCGCCGCCGCCCTCGGGCATCGTGCCCGGGCCGGAGGCGGAGCCGAACCACTTCTCGCCCGGCCGCGGCCGCAGCGGGGCGTCCGGGTCGAACTGCATGGCCGCGGCGGTGAAGGTCGGGGGCGCGATGAGCCCCCCGACCTCCGACGCGGCGGCGGTCTCCGGATCCCGGTAGACGGGGTTGTCGTCCCCGACCGCCCGGGCGAAGAGCATCACGTGCCCGGCCTCGACCGGGAACCGGAAGCCGCTCATGCCTTGGGCGCCCGGCGCTTCTCGTCCGTGATCTCCAGGTGGCGCTGCCACATCTGGGTCGCGGTGCGCGCGATGTCGGCCGGAACCTCCGGGAGCAGGGTGGCGCCGTGCTCGCGGCTGGGGAGCGCGATGGTGGCCTCGCCGAAGGACGTCTCGACGTCCCGCTGGTTCGTCATCTTCATCGTGAGGTCGACCAGGAACAGGCCGTTCTCCTCGCGCTTGCCGACGACCTCACCGGAGAGGAACTGCACGTCGCCCTGGTAGTTGAACTTGCGCATCGAGTCCTGCTGGCGCACCACGAACGCGTCGTCGCCGCCCCAGTCGGTGAGGTAGTGGTGGAACCAGGTCTCGCGCATCACGCCGTAGTCGTAGGCCATGGGGTTGCCGATGGCCTTGGCCCACTCCGAGTCCCAGTGCAGGCGCTGCGCCACATCCGGTACGCCCAGCTCGTTCTTGATGTAGAAGGCGGGGATGCGCTTGCGGTTCTGGTAGGCCAGGCGTGAGGCCTTGAGGCCGTAAGGCACGTGGCCGTAGCCGCCGGAGTGGAAGCCGATCACCTCGGTGACCGTCAGCGGGCCCTTGGCCATGGCGGGCAGCTGCTCACCGACGGCGACGTCCTCGAAGAACCGGGTCTCGGCGCCACGGCGCTTCTCCGCCGCGTAGACGGCGTCGATCTTCTCGATGTCGGCGTCGGTGTAGGAGGCCGGCTCGATCGCCGAGTACTTGCCGCGGTCCTTCGCGGTCTTGCGCTCGGTGAGCACCGACAGGATGCGGTGGACGCTCACGACCTCGCCGCGCTGGTTGACCTTGACGTCCCGGCGGACCTTCACCACCGAGCGGCCCGCGAACTCGGAGTTCTTGACGTCGAGGGACTCCTCGCCGTTGTACGAGAACAGGCGGTCACCGGGGTAGATCGGTCGGTACCAGTCGGTGGTGCCGCCGGACACGAACACGTGGATGCCCTTGAAGAGGCTCTTCGCGGCCTTCTTCGCGTGCTCGGGCATCGGGTCGCCCTGCATCGGGTAGCCGATGATCTGCGACATGCTGTTCGGGGCGATCTGACCGCCCCAGCGGGTGTTCTGCCCGTACTCCTCGGTCGTGTAGAGCGGGTTGTCGTCCCCGACGCCGAAGGCGAAGTTGCGGATCGCGTCGTACGACGCTGTGGAGATGTGCTCGTGGTACTTGCTCGCGGTGTCGACCCCGATCAACTGTCGGGCGCGCTCGATGTCGGAGTCCGTGAGTTCGGCCCCCGTGTTCTTGTCGAACTCCTCTTTGACGTCAACCACGCTGTCCACCTCGTCGTTCGTCGTGGTGGCCGCCGCCTCGCGCGCCGGCCCGATCCTGCTATGAGGATACTCTAAAGGCTCCGGGTCCGAAAGGGATCCGCCGCTGCGACGGTCGCCACCGCTCACGGGGCGCTGCGTACGGTCCCTCCGTCGACCGACACCGAGGTGCCGCTGATCCACGCGGCCTGCTCCGAGCAGAGAAACGCGATCGTCGCCGCCACCTCGGCGGGCGTACCCATCCGGCCGACGTCGATCGGGGCGCGGCGCAGCATCGCGGCCAGCAGGTCGGCGTGGTCACGCCCGCTCGCCGCCGATGCGGCGGCGAAGCCCTCGACCACGCCGTCGCTCTCGGTCAGGCCCGGGAGTACACAGTTCGCCACGACCCCCTCGGAGCCGTAGCTGCGCGACAGCGTCCGGGTCAGGTTGATCTGGGCGGCCTTGGCCGCGGCGTAGGGCCCGCAGAACGGCTCCGGGACCCGGCCGGTGTAGGAGGAGACGGTCACTACGCGGCCCCAGTGCTGGTCACGCATGTGCGGGAGCACCGCGCGGGTCAGTCTGACGGCGCTGACGACGTTGAGCCGGTAGGCATGCTCCCAGGCCGCGTCGTCCAGCTCGTCGAACGGGAGTCGGCCGCTGTCCCCGCCCGCGTTGTTGACCAGGATGTCCACGCCCCCGAACTCCCGTTCGGCGGCCGCGACCAGCGCGGCCGCCGTGGCCGGGTCGGTGACGTCCCCCGCGACCGTCGCGACCTCGGCGCCGCGCGCGCGCACGGCCAAGGCGGCGAGGTCGAGACCCTGCGCGCGGCGGGCGCCGAGCACGAGCCGGACCCCCTCGGTGGCGAGCGCCTCGGCCGTGGCCCGGCCGATGCCGCGACTGGCGCCGGTGACCACCGCGACGCGCTCGGCGATGCCCAGGTCCATAGTCCCTCCGTCCCGGCCCGGTGCGGACCGTTACTCAGTGCCGGCTGGTGCCTCGTCAAGGTGCACTCTATGTGCACCGGCGCCGACCGCTCATGTCAGGCGCTCGCGATGCACACCGATGCCTGCGGCGTCGCGGTCCCAGGTGTCCTCGGTGACGCCGGCGGAGCGCAGCTCGGACTTCTGCACCCGCCCGGTCGCGGTGAGCGGCAGGTCCGCGAGCACCCGGACGTAGCGGGGCACCATGAAGTAGGGGAGTCGCCCGCGCAGCAGCTCCAGCAGATCGACCGGATCCAGTGCGGTCCCGTCCGCCGGTACCACGGCCGCCAGCACCTCCTGCTCGCCGAACTCGCTGGCCACGCCGACCACTGCGGCCATCCGCACCGCGGGGTGGCGCAGCACCTCGGCCTCCACCTCGGCGGAGGAGATGTTCTCGCCGCGACGGCGGATCGCGTCCTTGAGCCGGTCGACGAAGTAGTAGTTGCCCTCGGCGTCCCGGCGTAGCGCGTCGCCGGTATGGAACCACCCGTTGCGCCAGGCCCTGGCGGTGGCCTCCGGCATCCCGAGGTAGCCTGCCGCGATCGTCCACGGCCGGTCGGCGCGCACGATGAGCTCGCCCGGCGTCCCGTCGGGGACCTCGCGGTCGAACTCGTCGACGAGGCGCACCTGCATGCCGGGGCGCACCCGGCCGCAACTCCCGGGTGGCGTGGTCGCCGGGTCGCTGCGCAGCGCCGACGGGACCTCGGTCATCGCGAAGCCGGTCTCCATCCGCACCCCGTACCGCCTGCCGAACTCGGCGAACGCCTCGTCCACCGGCGAGGCCGTGACGCGGCGGAGCCGGTGCCCTGCGGGGGCCTCCCGGCCTGACTTGACCATGAAGTTCAGCTGGGACCCGACCAGGCTGCAGCAGGTCGCGCCCGTCTCGGCGATCGTCGCCCAGAACCGGGCGGTGTCGAAGCCGTCGGTGAGGGCGATCGAGCTGCCGAAGAGCACCGCGCCGTAGAGCGAGTTCACGCCCATCATGTGCGACATCGGTGACTGGACCAGGACGCGGTCCTCCGGGCCGAGGCGGCCCTCGTGCACGGAGGTCTGGAACGAGTGGTGCTGGACGTAGGTCGTCGGGACGGCCTTCGACGGCCCGGTGGTGCCCGAGGTGAACAGCACGGCGAGGGTGTCCCAGGGCTCGTGCGGCCGCTCGGCGACCAGGAGGTCCGAGGCCTGTGCGTGCGCGGTGTCCCACTCGACGAGCTCGAGGCCGGTGGGCGCGACCGGGACGGCGCCGCGGGCGACGAGCACGGACGCGAGGTCCGCGCGTCCCTCCGGGCCCAGCTCGGCGAGCCGGTCCACCAGCTCCGCGTGCACCACCCCGGTGCGCACCCCGGCGATGTGCAGCGTTTGGGCCAGCAGGGAGCCCCGGTAGGCGGTGCTGACGGGCACCACGGTGGCGCCCAGCAGGCTCGCGGCCACCACGGAGCGGACGGCCTCCGGGCCGTTGGGCATCCAGAGCAGGATCCGGTCGCCGGACCGCGCCCCCGCTGCGTGCAGGGCTGCCGCGGTCGCCCGCGCGTTCGCGAGCGTCTGCGCCCGGGTCCACTCACTGCCGTCCGCGAAACGCACGAGCACGCGGTCCGGATCCTCGCGGACCCGCTCGACGAGCAGGTCCACAAGTACGCAGTTCGCACGGTCCGGGATCCGGGGATCGTCGAGCGCGGGCACTTCGATCATCATCGACCTCCGTGAGAGGGCCCCGGGATCACGTCCGCGGGACCCGCGGGATACTGCAAGCTGACGAGGACCTAAAATACGTAGACGTTTTTCGGAGCGGTGATCCGTCGGGTCATCCGCGGTGGACAGCGAGGTGAGCCGTGGCCGGACGGACCGAGCCGGACTCCGGCAGCCGGACGGCGGCGGCCCGGATGGCCGAGGAGCTCGCCCGCGAGGTCGCTGAGCGGGGCTGGCCGGTCGGCGGGCTGCTCGGCTCGGAGGCGGACCTGTGCCGCCGCTTCGCCGTCGGCAAGGGGGTCGTACGGGAGGCCTCCCGAATCCTGGAGGTCCGCGGGATCGCCCACCGCAGGCGCGGTCCGGGCGGCGGGCTGGTCGTGGACGAGCCCGATCCGGTGCGGCTCGCCCAGGCCTTCGAGGTCTTCATCGACTACCGGGGCGTGTCGTCGTCCCAGCTCATCGAGATCTGGCGCTCCTTGGAGATGCTCGCGGTGGACGACCTGGTCCGGACGCTGGACGAGGCGGGCGTGGCCCGGCTGCGGGCGGCTGTGGCGGATCCGCCGCCGCCCGGACCCGTCGTGCGGATCGCGGACCTGAACGACGTGCACACGGACTTCGCCGACCTCTGCTCGAACCCCGCCATCGGGATCTTCCTGCGGGTCGTCGTGGCGCTGTGTCGCCAGCACGGGTACGACGAGGTCGACGCCGGGGCGGCCCAGTGGCTGCACCGCTCGATGAGCGATCTGGTCGAGGCCGTCGTGGGCGGCGACGGCTCGCGGGCGCAGTACCTCGCCCGCCGCTACATCGACCGGATCGCCCGGATCGGCGCGGTCAACGACAGCCGGGTGCTCGCCGTGCGGCCCGCCGCCGAGGCGCCGGACTGACCGGGCCCGCACCTCAGGCGTCCGCGGGCGCGGCTCGCAGCTCGCGGCGCAGCAGCTTCCCGGTGGGGGAGTAGGGCAGCGAGTCGCGGAACTCGATCTCGCGCGGCACCTTGAAGCGGGCGAGCGCGCGCGTGGCGAACGCACGGATCTCTTCGGCGAGCTCCGGGCCCGCGGTTCCGCCCTCGGCGGGCACGACGATCGCGCGCACCCGCTGGCCCCACTCCGGGTCCGGGACGCCGACCACCGCCACGTCCGACACCCGCGAGTGCCTGCGCAGCGCGTCCTCGATCTCCGCCGGGTAGATGTTGACCGCACCGGAGAGGATCAGGTCTGTGCGCCGGTCCACGATGTAGAGCCAGCCGTCCGAGTCGATGTAGCCCATGTCGCCCGCGGTGTAGTAGTCGCCGCGCCGATTGGCGGCGGTCTTCTCGGGATCGTGCAGGTAGCTGGTGTTGACCCCGTTGGGGTTGCGGATCCAGAGCATTCCGGGCTCGCCCGCGGGCAGCTCGGTACCCTCCTCGTCGAGGATCTTCATCGTGGCGCCGTTGCCGTCGTGGCGGCCGACGCTGCCGGGGTGGGCCAGCCACTCCTCGGGTGTGATGGACGTGCCCCACCCCTCCGACGAGGCGTAGTACTCCCAGAGCACCGGGCCCCACCAGTCCATCATCCTCTGCTTCACGTCCACCGGCGTGGCCGCGCCGGCGTGGCTGACGACCTGCAGCGAGCTCACGTCGTAGGCCTGGCGGACCGCCGCGGGCAGCTGCAGCAGCCGATGGAAGTGGATCGGGGCGACCTGGCAGGTGGTGACCCCGTGCTCCTGGACACGGCGCAGGAAGTCCTCGGCCTCCCACTTGCCGGTGAGCAGCACGGTGTGCCCATGGTGCAGGCCCTGCAGGGCCCACGACCCGGGCGCACCGTGGTAGAGCGGGCCGCTGACCAGCGTCACCGCGGTGCTGTCGTGGCGCATCCCGCGCAGCGCCATGATCGGGTCCGTGCGCTGCGCCTGGGTCTCGGGATCGACCACGGCGCTGATCGGCCAGGTCACGCCCTTGGGGCGGCCGGTGGTGCCGGAGGTGTAGAGCATGGCCTGGGCGTGCACCCGCTCCGCGGGCTCGGTGTCCGGGGTCCGGTCGAGGAAGTCGGTGAAGGTCCGGTGCGGCCCGGGGTCCGGCGCGTCGATCGCGACGATGCTCTCGGCCGGTCGGCCCAGCTCCGCGACCGCCGCCGCGGCGAGCTCGAGCAACGGGCCGTCGGCGAAGACCGTGCGGCTGTCGCTGTTGTCGAGGATGTAAGCGACCTCGGCCACGGTCAGATGGGTGTTGACCGGCACGATCTGCACCCCGACCTGCCCGGCGCCGAGCATGAGCTCGAGGAACCGCGGGGTGTTGCCGACCAGCACGCCCACCCGGTCGCCCACGCCGAGCCCGGCGCGGCGCAGCCCGTGCGAGACCCGGTTCGCCGCCGCGGCGAGCGCGGCGTAGGTGGTCGTCGAGCCGTCGACGGCGACGAGCGCGACACGGTCCGGCAGAGCCTGGGCGTAGCGGTAGAAACTCGCGGCGCGAACGTTCGGCCGGTCCTCGCTCATCGATCCTCCCGTCGTTGGGCACGGCATAGAGCATACTTAAACTTCCGCGGAGGGGGCTAGTGCCTCTCGGCAGGGCGCCCCTCCGCACCAGGACCTCAGACCAGGTCGCCGCCCGCCGCGAGGGCGGTGCTGCCGTGCTTGCGGTAGGCGTCGAGCACGTTCTTGCCGACCTTCCAGCGGTGAACCTCGTCCGGGCCGTCGACCAGCCGCTGCGCCCGGACCTCCTGGTACCAGTGCGCGAGCGGGGTGTCGTGGGTGAAGCCCAGCGAGCCGTGGATCTGCAGCGAGGTGTCGACTACCTTGTGGATCATGTTCGCGATGTAGTTCTTCGCGATCGAGTTCTCCTGGCGCAGGTCCAGGCCCTTCTCCATCTTGTAGGCGATGTGCAGGACCATGAGCCGGGTCAGGTAGAGCTCGGTGGCGCAGTCGGCGAGCATCCACTGGACGCCCTGCCGCTCCGCGACCGGCTTGCCGAAGGTCTCGCGCTCGAGGGCGCGCTTCGCAGCGAGGTCCAGGGCTGCCTGGGCCTTCGCGATGGCCCACATGCCGTGCCGCAGCCGACCGTAGCCGAGCCGGTGCTGACCCATGGAGAAGCCCTCGCCGAGCCCGCCCAGCAGGTTCTTGGCCGAGACCCGCAGGTTCTCGATCGCCACCTCGGCGTGTCCGCCGACGACCTCGTTCTCGAAGCGGGGGGTGTCGTTCTCGCCCATGACCGGGATGTCCCGGACGATCAGGAAGCCCGGGTTCGGCAGCTCCACCAGAAAGGTCGAGAACTGCTGGTGGCGCGGGGCCTCGGGATCCGTGCGGGCCATCACCAGGGCGAGCTGGGAGATGCTGGCGCTGGAGGAGAACCACTTCTCGCCGTTGAGTACCCACTCGTCGCCCTCGCGGACCGCGGTGGTGCGCATCCCGGTGGCGTCCGCACCGGCGGCGCGCTCGGTCATCGAGAAGCAGATCCGGATCTTCCCGTCCACCAGCGGGCGGAGGTAGCGCTCCTTCTGCTCCTGTGTGCCGTGCTCGATCAGGGTGACCATGGTGGCGTCCTGCGGACCCATGCAGTTCAGCGCCCACGCGCCGAGGTGCGAGAACGAGCGCCCCACCTCGATCTGGACCACGGCGTTGGCGAGGTGCCCCAGGCCCATGCCGCCCCACTCCCTGGGCACGAAGGGGCACCACAGCCCCTCGGCCCGGGCCTTGCCCTGCAGCTCCGCGACGATGTCGAAGTAGGGCCGCGTGCCGACCTGGGACTCCGCGGGCAGGACCACCTCGTCGATGAACGCCGCGGTCTTGGCGCGGACCGCCTGGACGTCTTCCGGCAGGTCGAAATCGATCATGTTCTACTCCTCAGCTCATGCGGCGGGCGCCGCCACCGTCCACGCGGACCAGCTCGCCTGTGATCCATCCGGATGCGGCGCTCGCGAGCCACAGCGCCGTGCCGACGAAGTCCTCCGGGGTGCCCGGGCGGCCCATCGGGACCTGCTTGGTGTGTTCCAGCGCCTCGGGCGACCAGTGCTCGGCGATGTCGGTGAGGACCGCGCCGGGCAGGATGCCGTTGGCGCGGACCGTGGGCCCGAACCCGTCCGCCAGGCCGATGGTCAGTGCGTTCAGGGCGGCCTTGGCCGCGGCGTACACCAGCTCGGTGGCACCGGGCGTGAGCGAGCCGACGGTCGAGACGTTGATGATGCTGCCGCCCTCGGCCGCGGCCATCCGAGTGGCGACCGCGGCGCTCAACCGGAAGGGGCCCTTGAAGTTCACCGCGAGGACCTTGTCGAAGTACTCCTCGGTGACCGCGTCCAGGCTCGGGTACAGCGGGGACATCCCGGCGTTGTTCACCAGCACGTCGCAGCGGCCGAACTCGCCGTAGACCGTGTCGACGAGCCGGTCGCAGTCCGTCCAGCGGCCCACGTGGGTGGCGACCGGGAGCACACGACGCCCGGTGGCCGCGCTGATCTCCTTCGCCGCCGTCTCACAGACGTCCAACTTGCGGCTGGCGATCACGACATCCGCGCCGGCCTCGGCGTAGGCGCCCGCGATGGCACGGCCGATGCCCCGACTCCCGCCGGTCACCACGGCCACCTTGCCGGTGAGGTCGAACAGGTCCTTCATCACGATCCCTCCCCGGCCGGGTCCGGCCGGTCCAGTACGCCGAGTCCCTGCTCGACGAGATGCAATGCCGCCGCGATCTGAGTGGCGGGGTCGCCGGTGCCGTCGCCCGCCACCCAGGCCTCCCACTCGGCGGTCGCGACGGCGGACATCGCGGTGGCGATCACGCGTGCCCGCCGGTCGTCCGGGTCGGCCCGCATCCGTTCGGCGAGCACGGCCGCGATGGCCGCCGTGCCCGCCGAGCGCTCCCCACGGGACCGGACGTGCAGCGCCGGGGCCGCTGCGGTCGCCCGAGCCCGCAGCAGCACGTCCTCGCGGTTCTCCGCGGGCACCGTGGAGGTGGCCAGGAAGGCGTTGCGCAGGGCTGTGACTGGGCCCTCCGCGGGGGGCCGGTCGGCCAGCGCCGCGAGCAGCCGCACGTCGAGCCTGCGCCGGTAGCCGAGCAGGATGTCGTCCTTACTGGCGAAGTACCGGAAGAACGTGCGCTGCGAGATCCCGGCGGCGACCGCGACGTCGTCCACGGACACCCGGTCGAAGCCGCGCTCGGCGAACAGCGCGACCGCGGCCCGCTCGATCGCCCGGGTGGCCGCGTCCCGTCGCCGGTCGAGCCGTTCGGCGAGCGGGCTCGTCCCAGTCATGTGCGTTCCCCGCGTGCGAAGGCATCCGCGTGGCGGAACAGCCGGTCGACGCCCGCAGCCCGCTCGTCTCCGGCCGGGTCGCCCGCCGCCCGCAGCCGGGCGACGCCGCCCTCCAGGATGATGGCCAGCTTGAACAGCGACAGCACCTCGTAGTAGCGGATCGCCGAGAGGTCCCGACCGCTGCGTTCGACGTAGCGGTCGGCCAGCTCGGCGCGGGTCGGCAGGCCCTCGCGCCGGGCGATGTCGACGCGGACGATCGGCGCCTCCTCGCCGGGCTCGGCCCACCGCGCGAGCAGGTGCCCGATGTCCAGCAACGGGTCCCCGACGGTGCCGGTGTCCCAGTCCACGACGGCGGCCAGCCGCGTCGGGTCCGTCCAGGACGCCATGACGTTGAAGGGGCTGTAGTCCCCGTGCAGGATGCCGGCCTCGCCCGCCGCGGGCCGGTTGCGCTCGAGCCAGTCCGCGATGGTGTCCAACAGCGGGATGTCGCGGGTGTGGTAGCCGTCGAGCTGTCGCAGCCACCGGCCGACCTGGCGCTCGAGGAAGCCCTCGGGCCTGCCCAGGCCCTCGAGCCCGCGGGCCCGCCAATCGACGTTGCCGAGATCGGCGATCGCATCGACCATCGCGAGGCCGAGCGCGCGCCGGTTCTCCGGCCGGTTGTAGGGCGCGGGCAGCACATCGACCGGGGTGAATCCGTCCACCACCGACATGAGCAGGAAGGGGGCGCCGATCACCTCCGGGTCCGCGCAGTGCAGCAGCGGGGTCGGGTGGGGGACCGAGGTGCCCTCGAGGGCGGTGAGCAACCGCCACTCGCGACCGATGTCGGAGGCGCCGGGAGCGTTCACCACGGCCGGTGGCCTGCGCAGCACCCACCGCGCGGTTCCGTCCGCAGCTGCGGGATCGTCCCGTTCGACGAGGTAGAGGGCATTGGCCACGCCGAAGGCCTGCCCGATGCGCTCGAGGCGGACGAGTCCGCGGCCGGGCAAATCGGAACCGATCCACTCGGTGAGGCGGTCGGCGTCGACCGAGACAGTCTGCGAGGTCGTCACGCCACACAGCGTGCGAGGGGCTGACAGTGGCTGTCAAGAGTGTCCCCAATGTTGACACGGTGGAGTTCGGCGAGGCACGGTGACCGCGACAGACGAGACGAGTGCGGGAGGCCGTCGTGACGAAGGTGTCGGCGATGACGACGTTGGTGGCCAAGGAGGGGCGGTTCGACGACCTGCTCGCCGTGGTCGAGAAGATGGTGGCCGCGGCACAGGGCGAGGCGGGCACCGAGATCTACGTCGTCAACCGGGCGACCCGGGTCCCGGACACCTTGTTCCTGTTCGAGCTGTTCCGGGACAAGACCGCGCTCAAGGAGCACGCCGCGGCCGGTGGACCGATCGGCGAGCTGCTCGCCCCGCTGCTCGCCTCCAGTGAGGTCGTGTTCGGGGAGCCGGTGCAGGGCACCGGGCTCGCGGTCTGAGGAGCGCGGCGATGGGTGTGCTGGACGGAGTCCGCGTCGTCGAGTTCGGGGGTATCGGCCCCGGCCCGTTCGCCGCGATGATGCTCGCGGACGCGGGGGCCGAGGTCGTGCGGATCGATCGGGTGGGCGCCACACGCTACCCCTTCGAGGACGCGATGGTCCGCGGGCGGCGGTCGCTCGCGCTGGATCTCAAGCAGGATGCGGCTAAGGAGGTCGCGCTGCGGCTCGTGGCGGGAGCGGACGTCCTGCTCGAGGGCTTCCGCCCTGGGGTGATGGAGCGGCTCGGGCTGGGTCCGGAAGAGTGCCTGGCGCGCAATCCCGCGCTGGTCTACGGCCGGATGACCGGCTGGGGCGGCGAGGGCCCGCTCGCCGATCGGGCCGGTCATGACATCGACTACATCGCTGTCAGCGGGGTGTTGCACACGATCGGTCCGGCCGAGGCGCCGGTGCCGCCGCTGAACCTGGTCGGGGACTTCGGCGGGGGCGGCATGATGCTGGCCTTCGGTGTGGTGAGTGCCCTGCTCGCCGCCCGCGCCGGTGGGCCGGGGCAGGTGGTGGACGTCGCGATGACGGACGGCTCCGCCCTGCTGGCGATGAGCGCGTACGCGATGCTCTCGCACGGGCAGTGGACGGACGAGCGGGCGACCAACCGTCTGGACGGCGGCGCCCCCTTCTACGCGACCTACCGGACCGCCGACGGGCGGCACATGGCGGTGGGGGCGATGGAGCCGCAGTTCTACGCCGAGCTGCTCGAGCGGCTCGGGCTCGACGCCGGCGCGGTGCCGGACCGGGACGACCCCGCGAACTGGCCCGCCCTGGGCACGCTGCTCGCCGAGACGTTCGCCGGCCGCACCCGCGCGGAGTGGGAGGGGGTGTTCGAGGGTTCGGACGCCTGCGTCGCACCGGTGCTCTCGATGCGCGAGGCGCCGCAGCATCCGCATAACGCCGCCCGGGGGACGTTCGTCGAGCGGAACGGGCGGATCGAGGTGGCCCCGGCTCCGCGCTTCGTCGGGACGCCGTCCGAGCTGCCGCCGCCCGCTCCCGCGGTCGGGGCGGACTCCCGAGCGGTGCTGGCGGAACTCGGGCTTTCCGCTGCGGAGGCCGAGGAACTGCTGGCCGCGGGCGCGGTAGCGGAGGCGCCGTTGACAGCGGGCATCTGAGCATACTTAATGAGCGGGCTCGCGTGCGCCGCCCCGGCGTGCGCGCAGGCCCGGAAGGACGACGATGTCCCGATTGCGCCCCCTGTCCGCCGTCGCCGCTCTCCTGACCACGTCCGTGCTCCTCCTCGCCGGCTGCTCGTCGGGGTCGGGCGGCGGCGCGGCGGACACGGCGACACCCGATCGCGAGGCGACCCTGCGGATCGCCTACGCGGGCCCGACCCAGTCGCTCGATCCCGCCAAGCAGGGGCTGACCAGCTCGCAGCCCTCGACGTTCCTGCTCTACGACCGGCTGACCGAGCTCGGCAACGACTTCGTCCCCAAACCGATGTTGGCCGAGTCCTGGCAGCCCGCACCGGACGGGTCGTACCTGGAGCTGAAACTCCGCCGGGGGGCGACCTTCCACGACGGCACCCCGTTCGACGCCGCCGCGGTGAAGGCGAACCTCGAGCGCTACAAGACCTTGCCGGGCAGCACCGTCGCGGCGGTGCTCACGCAGGTGCAGGGCGTGGACGTCGTCGACCCGGCGACCGTGCGGCTCCGGCTCGCCCCCGGGACGGGAGCGAGCCTGCCGGTGGTGCTGGCGTCGAACGCGGGGGAGATGATCAGCCCGAAGGCGCTGGCGGACGGACGGGACCTCGGCAGCGCGCCCGGGGACGCCGGCTCCGGTCCGTACCTGGTCACGGGGTACCGGCCGAACGAGATGGTGACGTTCGAGCGGGCCCCCGGGACGTACTGGGACCCACGGGCCGCGTCCCCGAAGCGGATCGAGATCTCCTACGTGGCCGCCGCCTCCACCCGGATGAACGCGCTGCGCTCGGGTCAGATAGACGTCGCGCACGTGACCGGGGCGGACGTGCCCGCCGCCCAGAAGATCGCCGACGCGGGCCAGGCGCAGGCCACGAAGGTCCAGACGCTGGTCGGGCGGGCGCTCTACTTCCGGCCCGGTGACCCCAAGTTCGCAGACGTGCGGGTTCGCCAGGCGATCAGCCATGCCGTCGACCGGCAGGCGATCTCCACCCAGCTGCTGGCCGGCAACGCGACCCCGCTCGTGCAGCCCTATCCGCCGGGGCACTGGGCGAACGCGCCCGGGCTGGAGGACCGGATGGGCCACGATCCCGAGCTCGCCAAGCGGCTGCTTGCCGAGGCGGGTGCGACCGGGCTGAGCTTCCAGCTCGCCTACACCGCGGGCTCGCCGTCCTTCGAACCCATCGCGCAGGTGCTGCAGAGCCAGCTCGCCGAGGCGGGCATCACGGTCACCCTGCAGCCGGTGCCAGGCGGCGAGGCGGACGCCGGCTTCCGGGAGGGCCGCTTCGAAACCGCGCTGAACTCGCTGAACGCGGTCGCCGACCCGCAGCAGCAGCTCGCGATCACCTATCTCGGTGGGTTGAAGGGCGGCGAGGCGGTGCGGGACCAGATCGCGCCGCTCGCGGCGAAGGCCGACGACCCGATGCTGAGCCAGGAGCAGCGCGGGGACATCTATCGGCAGATCTGGACGACCGTCGCCGAGCAGGCGTCGCTGGTCAACCTGACCGGTGACCAGCAGATCTGGCTGTCGTCGAAGAAGGTCACCGGGGTGGACGCGATGCCGTGGACCTGGGCGGGGAACTTCGACGCCCGCTACCTCGGCGTCGGCGCCGCGCAGTAGCCGATTCCCCGAGGGTCCGGCGCGCCCGACCCTCGGGGACCTACGCCCGGCGACGCCGGAGGAGGGCCTCCTGGACGACGGAGGCGACGTGCCTGCCGTCCCGGCTGTGCACCGTCCCCGAGACCAGCCCGCGCGAGCCGTGCGTGGACGGGCTGCCCAGCTGGATCAGCAGCCAGTCGTCCGCGCGGAACGGGCGATGGAAGAAGACCGTGTGCTCCAGGGAGGCGACCATCGTGATGTCGGGGGAGGGGTCCAGGTCGGCGCGCAGGACCGCAGCGTAGGCCGTGGTCAGGTCGCTGACGTGGGTCAGGACCCGGGTGTGGGCGGTGGCGGCGTCCGGCAGGACGGTGCGCGAGCGGACCCACGTCCGCCGCTGCACCCACCCGGGCTGTCGGGTGAAGGGCAGCAGGTCGACGATCTCGAACCCGCGCCGCGGCGGGTAGCCGTCGAACGGGGTCGGTCGGTGCACGGCGGTCTCCGGGGCCTCGATCCCGGCGGGGAAGGGCTCGCCGTCGTCCGGCCCTTCCTCCGCCCGGTGGAAGGACGCGGTCAGGGTGAAGATCGTGTTGCCCGCCTGCTCGGCCACCACGGTGCGCGTGGAGAACGAGCGTCCTTCCCGCGGCCGGTCCACCCGCATCCGCACCGGGAGGTCGATCGTGCCCTCACGCAGGAAGAACCCGTGCAGGGAGTGGACTGCCTGCCCGGTGGGCACGGTGTGCTGGGCCGCGGCCAGACAGCGCGCCGCGACCTCGCCACCGAACAGCCGGCCCTGCGTCTTGCCCGTCTCGGGCCGGCGTGGGTCGATCCATCGGTCTGCGAAGTAGAGGTCGTCGCCGAGCGGTCGCACGCCGAACACCTCGTCGGCCGGATCCGCCGCCGCCCAGGCCGGGACCTCCGCGCGGGTCACGCGAGGCCCAGCTTCCGGTTGTCCCAGTGCAGGACGCGCTGGTCCGGGGTCAGCCGCACCATGCCCCGTTCGGCCTGCTCGTAGGCCCCGCGGGTGGCGTCCGGCATGGCTGCGCGGTCCGTGCGGAACGCCGCGTACTTGCGGTCCAGCTCGGCGTCCACGGCCGGGCCCAGCGCGGCGGCGGCCGCCGCGTCGAGGACCTCGGCGCGCCCGGTCAAGTGGACCGCGCGCAGCTCGGCCCAGCGCTCCCCCGCCTCCACCAGGAACGAGGCTCGCGGGTCGCGCCGCAACCGCTCGAGCTTGCGACCGCGGGTCATCACGACCACCGCCCGGTCCACCACGGCGTACCAGACCGGCATGGCGACGGGCATGCCGTCCGCCCGGAGCGTGGTGAGGATGCCGGTGTGTCCCTCCGTGAGGAAGGACCAGATCTCCGCCTCGGTCATCCGGACGCTGGGGCGGGTAGTGGGTTCGGTCATGCGGTTCCTTCCCTCGGGTCCCGGTCGGATCCCGGTCAGGTGGCGGACGGCGTCGGGTCGGCCGGTGCCTGCGCGAAGTGATCCGTGCCGTACCGCGGCGCCGTCAGCGTCACGACGAGACCGATCGCCGCCGCGACCACGATGATGACCGCGGGCGCCAGCCCGCTGCCCGTCGCCGTGGCGAGCTGGGCCGATCCCCAGGGGGTCAGGCCGCCGCCGATGATCGTGCCGATGTTGAACGACAACGCCGCTCCGGTGTAGCGCACCGCGGTCGGGAAGGACTCGACGTAGATCGAGTAGGCGGGCGGCAGGGCCAGGTTGTTGGCGATCAGGACGACCCAGTACGCGAGGGTCACCACGACGAGGCTGCCCGCTGAGCCCATGACGAGCATCGCGGGCACGGCCAGGACGCAGCAGGCCGCCATGCCGGACAGGAACACCCTGCGGGTGCCGAGCCGGTCGATCAGCAGGCCGGAGACGACGAACGTGGGCAGCGCGAGCGCCAGCGCGATGGCCGAGAGCCAGAACACCGCGCCCTTGTCGATGCCGACCCAGTTGATCAGGTAGACGTTGACGTAGCTGGTCAGCACGTAGCCCACGCAGTTGCTGGCCACCGCGACCAGGGTGACCCGGATGATCGCCGGCCAGTGCTTGGACAGCACCTCGCGCACCGGGGAGGCGACGCGCTCGGCGCGCTCGACGAGCGAGCGGAACTCCGGGGAGTCCTCCAGCCGCAGGCGGAACCACAGGCACACCAGGGTCATGGGCAGCGACAGCAGCAGCGGGATCCGCCAGCCCCACGACGCGAGCTGCTCCGGGCTGGTCAGGGCGGTGACCAGCCCGACGATCGCCGGAGCGAGCGCGATGCCGGTGCCCGCGCCGAACGGGGTGAGCGAGCTGAGCAGCCCCCGGCGCCCGGGCCATGCGCTCTCGGCGGCCAGCGTGACCGCCCCGATCGCCTCGCCGCCCGCCGAGACGCCCTGCAGCAGGCGCACGAGGATCAGCAGCAACGGAGCCAGGACCCCCACCTGCGAGTAGGTGGGGAGCAGACCCATCAGGAAGGTGGCCAGGCCCATGCCCAGCACGGTGAGCAGCAGCGCGCTGCGCCGACCGCGCCGGTCGCCCAGCCGCCCGATCAGGATGCCGCCGAGGGGGCGGGCGACGTAGCCGACCGCGAACACCGCCAGGGTCGCGAGCACGGAGCCCGCCGCGGTGTCCGACGGGAAGAACAGGGGACCGATGATGACGACGAGGAAGGCGTAGACGGTGAAGTCGTAGTACTCGACGAGCGTCCCGAAGTACCCCGCCATGGCGGCCCGCCTCCCCACGGCGCGCCGGGCGGCATCGGGAGCGTCTCGCGTCGGTGTCGGGTCGTTGGTCATCGGGTCCCCTCCCTTGGGAAGCCTCAGTCACACGGCTTCAAAAGTATACTCTGTGTCTCTCTTCAAGCGTGAGACGGAGGCGACACATGACCACTACAACCGTCGCGACGAGTGTCGCGGGGCCACCAGAACCGGGCAGGCCCGCTGCGGAGGCGCCGGAGGTCGCCAAGTCGCCCTACCGGCTGGCCCAGCCGTACGGCTCGTTGCCCGACCTGGTGCACACCGAGCTGTTCCCGACCGACGAGCGCGTCTGGGTCCCGCAGTCCTCGGACGTGTCCTTCCGGCCGCTGTTGTTCGGGGTCAGCCAGGGCTACTACGTGAACCTGCTGCGCGTGCGGCGATCCGGGGTGCTGTCCCGGCACCGGCACGCGGGACCCGTGCACGCCACGGTGCTGCGCGGCCGCTGGCACTACCTGGAGCACGACTGGGTCGCGGTGGAGGGCGGGTACGCGTTCGAGCCGCCGGGCGAGGTGCACACCCTCGTCGTGCCGGACGGGGTCGAGGAGATGGTCACGCTCTTCCACGTGACCGGATCGCTCGTCTACGTCGACCCGGACGGTAACGCCACCGGCTACGAGGACGTGTTCACCAAGCTGGACCTGGCCCGCAGGCACTACGCCGCCGTCGGGCTCGGGGCGGAGTACGCCGACACCTTCCTGCGCTGACGCGTCACGGCGAGCAGGATGGCGAGTCCCTCGTCCAGTTCGGCGGCGCCGTCGTAGGCGGCGAGCTCGGCGGCCAGCGAGCGCAGCCGGGGGAACTGCGTGATCCGGATGGTCAGCCAGGCGAGCTGCGACTTCTCGGCGTCGGGCATGCCGCACCCCGGTGCCGCTCCAGGAACTCGAGG